>NZ_JAUBTI010000056.1:0-44100 GCF_036702415.1 Microcoleus sp. D3_18a_C4
TCCTTTTTGGACGGGCGGGACGCCCATCCCACAATAACAATTAAAATTGTAAGTTATTTAATTCGCGATCCTAACTTTGGGCGTTTTGATTTTGAAACCCAGGTTCCCCAAGCACTTTTTATTGCTTTAAGTTTGAAAATCCGAACGTGAAATAGCCGTTTTCGGCTTTTTATCCGGCTCAGATTTAACACACCTTGACAGCGCTAGCGCTCAGCACCCTAGGGTTAGACTTTTTAAATGACATTGTGTAAGCTGTTACGCACTTAATTTTTTTGCCCAAATGCTCGCTACAAGGGCTCTAGGCTGCTAAATATTAAATTTAGAGGGGTGTCAGCTTATCTTTAATAGGGCAGTGCTGGGTAATATATACTTGGAGGCGGACTTGCTAACCTGAAATTTTTAATTTTAGATATCAAAGAACTGACTGATGGATTTAGACCAACAGATTCAAGCATTGATCGAAAAAGCTCCGCCCGACGGTTCGACGCCACAAATCTTAAAGGCGATCGCCCCGGCCCTGGTGTTAATTGCCCAACAGCTACAGCACCTCGAATACTCGATCCTGCAAGCGGTAGACCAAAGTTGGGCGATCGTGGTTTTGAGCAATCTCAAGCAACCGGGACGGGAGAAGAGGGTGATTTATGCTTGGAGCAGTATTAAAGATGCGTCGCAGGCTGCGGCTGCTGGGGGCGATCGCCTCAGACCGGTACTTTTGCCTGTCACTCACCTTTTATTTCAGATGATAGCTCTGGAAGGTCTTGACAGCATTGTTTTTTTTGAAAGTCCCGGAAATCAGGAAGTCGGGACGGAAATCCCTCGCGAGCAAGTACAGAGTTTAATTAACGTTTACTTGCAACAGTATCGATCGGCTCCACCGCCGGATATTGCCTAAACAACTCAATTTTTTATTAATTGGTAACAGGGCATTAGGCATTGGGAATTCCCCATTACCAATTCCCCATTACCAATAAAGTGTAACTTTTTAACCTCTAATAAAGCCTACTCAAAACGTATTCCGCCAAATCAATCAAAGCTTGACGGGACTCTGAATGGGGCAACGCAGCTAAGTATTCGACGGCTTTCTGTGCGTGATTTGTGGCTAGTTCTCGCGATCGCTCTATGCCTCTAGAATCTTCTACCAGTGCCAGGGCCTGCTCTAGATCTCCTTCTTGGGCAAATTCGCGTTCTATGAGAACTTCCAAGTAAGGTTTTTCTTCTAGGGCGAATAGTGCGGGTGCTGTCAGATTACCGCTTCTGAGATCCGAGCCTGCTGGTTTCCCCAAAGTTTCCGTGGAAGCGGTGAAATCTAATATATCATCTACTATTTGGAAGGCCAAACCAATGTTCCGACCGTAGTTGTACAAATCGTCTGCTATTTCCGCTGAAACCTCGCTCAAACAGCCCGCTGCTTTGGAACTGTTGGCAATTAAAGACGCTGTTTTGTAATAACTTTTTTCCAGGTACGCTTCGATCGACAAGCTCGTGTCAAATCCATTGAGTCCCTGTTGAATTTCCCCCTCAGCTAAATCCATAATCACTTCTGAAAGCAGTTTGACTACTGGCAGGTTGTCGAGATTTGCCAAATGCCAGGAAGATTGAGCAAACAGAAAGTCTCCCGCCAATACTGCCACTCGGTTGTTAAACCGACTGTGAACCGTCGGCACTCCCCGCCGCAGATCCGACTCGTCCACCACGTCGTCGTGCACGAGACTAGCTGTGTGGATCATTTCCGTGATTTCAGCGAGGCGGCGGTGTTTTTCCGTGATTTCCCGATCGGGCATAGTCGCCTTGGCCATCAACAGAACGATTGCGGGTCTCACTCGTTTTCCCTTTGTGCCGAATAAGTATTCTGCAGCCGCGTACAAGATGGGATGACGGGCACCCACTAACTGTTTTAAGTTTTCTGTCAACAGTCGCAGGTCTTCTTCAACCGAGGAAAATAGGAGAGTGCTAGAGATCATGGATACGCCGACTCAAGCCGTAAAGTAACAAAATTTTACAAATCATATCTTTATTTTAAGGTAATTCTCTGCAATAGAAAAGAAAAATCTAGGAGATCGGCAGTTATTTGTCATCTGCCGCCCGATGGGAGTCACCCGCCTGCCAGAGGCGAGTAGCCGGCTGCCAGAGGGGTTGCCCCTATTGTATCGAATTGTTAAGGACACTGCCAAAAAATCTCTAAATCCCAGAAACCCTGTGTTACTATGGGTATTAAGGATTTAAACAATTCTATACATTAAGTACAGCCAGACTGGCAGGTAGCTTTTAGGTGCCTGTAAAAGTTTCGTAGAGCCAGCCTTGTTAGTCGATCGCAGCCAAAATTTCTGGGACAGATTTTTAGTTCCTCGCGGCTAAAAGCTTTCAGAAGTTAAGAGTAGCGCATCTTATGTGCACGGTAGCTCAAAGCAGCTAAAGTGGATGGTTTTCGGCTGTTTAAGCATCTGTAAAGCAGTAAATCATTATTGATGACCGGGAACGGCTAAATGTTCCCGCAGGCTTGATATGGAAAAACAGCCTTCAGAACCAAGGCATGGTCTTGCGTGCTGACTTAATGTAGTAGGTCTTGAAGTTGTCCTGCTCCTCCTCGTCCTTGACTTTTGGTTCTAATTATGATTTATCGCGATATTCCTCTAATTATTCCCATTCTGGCCGCCGGCTATGTAATGACTATTTATGTACTGCTGATGTTGGCCGAACGCAGCGCTAAAATAACTCGATTGGGCGAGTAGTGCACTGCTGGGCAGCCGAAGTCGGCTGCAGCGTCCTCGCTTCACCCTTGAGAATTCGGAATACTCAATAATAACCCTGCCTTGAATGCTTGCGCGCAAAGGCAGGGTTATTATTTACAATTGCGGGCACCGTGATTTTCTGGGCTGCTAGTTACTGCAACCGGTAGCTACAGTTATCGATGTTCAATGCCAACAGCCTCTGAGGCAGGATATTATATTTAGTACCAGCTTGTATCGATCGCAGCAAGTTTCATGTCAGGGAAACCCGGCCTATGTTCCGAGAAAGCTATTAAAGTGCTCTCAAAAACGCTGAGTTTGAAGTTGTCGGTTATTGTACCAAAAATCTCAATATTCCTATTTGGTAGGTCAAGAAGTTACAGAAATAAAACGCGATTTTTCTGAATCTAGCAACCTGCTCGATCAACTGAAGGAATCCATAAACTTGCACTGCAATCAAATATTTCATCAAAGGGTGCTTAACTTGCTGAGTCAATCGATTTTAGATTTTAGATTTTAGATTTTAGATTGAAGCCTTGACCCCACGGATAAATACGTTCGGCAAGTTTCATGGGATACAGGTTTTTTATTTCACCTGTCCTGAGTCTGCTTTCGGAATGAATCACGTGGCGGGTATCCTGGATGCTTTAGGTCAGGCAGATAGTCTCTGCCATTTATTCACAGCTTGCCAAAAAGAGCATCTGCTACACATAGAGCCGCAAAAGTTATTTTTGATGAATAATAAATATTTTCGCTCTAACTGTAGGGAAGAAAAGTAATTGCCAATATTACTGACAGCCTTAAAACTCTATTAACTTTTGATTAAAAGAACTAAAACACAGAGTAGAAGTTGTCAGAAATTATCAAGCTCCACTGCCTAAATTGTTGTCTGAGGCAGACGAACTCAAACAAGTTTGGGTAAATCTGATGCACAATGCTTTACAAGCGATAGAGAATTACCGAGTTTTAAAAGTAGAGGTGAGAGCAGAAAATCAGAGCCTGCTCGTCAGTGGCAACTGAATTACCGGGGAATTTGGCCACGAATATTTTATCCGTTGTTTACCACAAAACCCGCCGACGAAGGCAGCGGGTTGGGACTGGAGATTGTTAAAAAAAGTGTGGAAAAACATTCGGGTAAAATAGAAGTAACATCAGTTATCGGTCAAAGGACGTGTATTGTGTCAATTCCGATCGCCGTTGAGCGCGATCGCACTAAAAATCATATCAATGCGCGACTAAAAATGCAACTTTAGACCGATGTCAAACCTGGATTGCGGTCAGGGTACCGCGACTGTAAAATCTGAAATCTAAAATGGTATTAAGTGCCGGTTCCGCCTGCATCTATCCCCCTTGATTTGCCCATGTCAACAACAGTTTCTGATACCCAAAGCTTGCTAGAACAGGCGATCGACCCCAAACCGCCGGTGCTGCCTCCAGACACACCCTTGAAAGTCGCAATTGCTGCCATGACTCAGGCGAATGCCAGTTGCATTTTAATCGCGTTTGAGCAGCAATTGCTCGGAATTTTTACTGAGCGCGATGTTGTGAAAATAACTGCTAGCGAAATACCGCTAGCAGGGGTGGCAATTTCTGAGGTAATGACTGAAAACCCGATCGCCCTGAACCTCGATCAAGCGGGGAATATCTTCAAGGTATTGAGCATATTGCGATCGAAAAGAATCCGTCATTTACCCCTCACAGACGAAGGTGGCAACTTGTTAGGCGCTATCACTTGCGAAAGCATCCGTCAAATCCTCAAACCGGCCGACTTGCTGAAAATGTGGCGCGCCGAAGAAATTATGACTACACAAGTAATAGTTACCTCAAGCAGCGCCTCAGTTTTAGAAGTTGCAAAACAGATGAGAACCCACCGGAAAAGCTGCATAGTCATTACTGACAGCGACAACCAAAATCAGAAACCTGTGGGCATAATTACAGAACGCAACATTGTTAAATTCCAAGCTTCTGGGCTCGATTTCGCCAGCACTCCAGTCACCGCCGCGATGAGTTTTCCCCTGATACCGTTGCAGGTAAAAGCCACCTTGTGGCAGGCTCACCAGTTAATGCAGCAGCACGGCATCCGGCGCTTGGTGGTGGTGGACGACGAAGGATATTTAGCCGGAATTGTGACTGAAATTAGCCTGCTGCAAGCCTTAGAGCCGGTAGAAATGCACGCAAATATCGAGCTTTTGCAGGAAACAGTTGCCGACAAAATTCAGGAGTTGAACAAAATGAACGAAGAATTGCAAAAAGAAGCGTTGCGGAGAACAGAAGTCGAGGAAAAATTGCGACTTTTAAATGATAATTTGGAAGAACAAATCAAACAGCGAACTTTAGAATTAGTTAATGCCAACCGTCAGTTAAAAAAGGAAATAGAAGACCGAACCACCGCTGAAGCTGAAGTTCGCCGCCTCAACACCGAACTCGAACAGCGAGTGCTAGACCGCACGGTTCAACTAGCAGCCAGTAACGAAGAATTGCAGCAACAAATTAGCAGTCGAAAATTGCTCGAAGAAAAACTTCACTTTTCTGAAAGGAAAGTCCGCGCCGTTTTTGAAGCGATGACAGACATCGTTCTAGTGCTAGACAGTCAGCGGAACATAGAAGTTTTACCAACGAATGTGGCAGCGGCTCCTGAGCCTGATTGCGATATAGTCAGCTTGACCATAGAACATTTTTTTGACGACGACAACCCGGATGATTGGTGGGTGTTAGTTCAGCAAGTGTTAGAAACACAACAAACTCTCAATTTTGACTACAGCTTAACAGTTTGTGGTCGCGAAATTTGGTTTTCCGCGTGCATTTCTCTGTTCTCCAAAGATGCAGTCATTTGGGTTGCCCGCAACATCAACGCCCGCAAAATAGCCGAGTCAGCGCTGTGCCAAAAAAATGCCGAATTATCTCATACCTTAGAAGAACTGAAGCTGACTCAAAAAGAACTGATTCAATCAGAAAAAATGGCCGCCCTCGGACAGTTAATTGCCGGAGTTGCTCATGAAATCAATTCTCCTTTAGGGGCGATTCGCTCTTCTGTGCAGAACATCGCCGACTTCTGGACGGAACAATTGCAGCAGTTGCCGATATTTTTTCAACAACTATCCCCGGAACGGCGGCAGGATTTCTTTGCTTTGCTACACAACGCCTGCCAAGAAACAGATACATTATCTAGTAAAGAAAAACGTCAGTTAAAAAAACTTTTGCAGGGCCAATTAGAATCAGAAAACATTGACGAGGCAGCCAGTCTTGCCTGTACTTTATTAGATATCGGCATCGGCAATAATGTGGAACCTTTTTTACCTTTGTTGAAAGACAGCCAAAGTCGAAATATTGTACAAACAGCCTACCAATTTGCTACGGTACAAAAAAGCACTAAAAATATTGCTACTGCCACAGATAGGGCAGCCAAAATCGTTTTTGCTTTGAAAAGCTACTCTCGTTACGACCAGTCGGGCTCCAAGGTTATCGCTAATATTACCGACGGTATTGATACTGTTTTAACCCTTTACCACTACCAAATCAAACACGGTGTGGAAGTAGTCAGAAACTATGGTACTAATTTGCCCTCTGTGCTATGCTATCCTGATGAACTCAGTCAAGTTTGGACAAATTTGGTTCACAATGCTTTACAAGCGATGGGCAACAAAGGAGTGTTGAAAATTGATGTCAAACACGAAGCGAACGCAATATCAGTCAGTATTACCGACAGTGGTCCTGGCATTCCTCCAGAGATTATGCCGAGAATTTTTGAGCCTTTTTTTACAACTAAACCTCCAGGGGAAGGCAGTGGTTTGGGATTAGATATAGTTCAAAAAATTCTGGAAAAACACCAAGGTGAACTGCAAGTAGAAAGCGTGCCTGGTCAAACAAAATTTACTATATCCTTGCCCGTCGGAATTCCTTGATAGCAATTAAACAAATAGGTAAATGCACCCAGGTTTTAAATTTAAGAGAAGTAAAATTTTATGCCGAAACCAGTAATTTTGTGCGTTGACGATGAAGTTGTGGTCTTAAATAGTTTAAAAATTCAACTTAAAAAAGAATTTGGGGATGCTTACCTCTATGAAGTAGCAGAAAATGCAGATGAAGCTCTGGAAATTATGGAGGAAATTCAAAAAGAAGATGAAAGTGATATTTTGGTCATAGTATCTGACTGGTTAATGCCAGGGATTAAAGGAGATGATTTTTTGATTATGGTTCACCAAAAATATCCTAAAATTGTGAAAGTCATGCTGACCGGGCAAGCCGACGAAGTAGCAATAGCACGGGTGAAAGAGCAAGCAAACTTGCACCGTTGTTTGTACAAGCCGTGGGAGCGCAAAGAATTAGTAGAAACTATAAAATCTGGTTTGACAAAAATATGAACAATAAACCTGTGATTATTTGCGTGGATGACGAACCGATAATTCTGGAAAGTTTGAAAATTGAGTTAAAAAAAACCCTGGGGGAAGAACACTTATTAGAAACCGCTGAAGGCGGCGAAGATGCTTTAGAGTTAATCGAGGAATTACTGGCAGAGGGCTGCGAAATCGTAGCAGTGATTTCCGACTATCTGATGCCGAATATCAAAGGGGACGAATTGCTGAAGCAGATTCACAGAATTTCCCCAAAGACTATCAAAATTATGCTGACGGGGCAAGCAGACCTCGAAGCAGTGGCGAATACTATTAAATATGCTAAATTGTACCGATACATATCGAAGCCTTGGCAGTCCGAAGATTTGAGGTTGACGGTAAGAGAAGCGATTAACAGCTATGTTAGGGAGAAGCAATTAGCGGAACAAAATGCTCAACTCCAAAAGCTGAATCAAGAATTGGAAACTTTAGTCGAGGAGCGGACTGCACAACTGCGCTTGTCTGAGGAAAAGTTTGCTAAAGCTTTTCGTTCTTCTCCCAACCCAATTACTATTACCCGATTTAATGACGGTCGTTATTTAGAAATTAATGAGGCTTTTTGCCAGACAATCGGTTATTCGGCGGCCGAAATTCTCGATCGCACGGCGCTTGATTTGAATCTTTGGGAAAATATACAAGCGCGCGCCGAGTTGTTTAAAATGTTAGATGAAAAAGAAATTATTCTCAACTACGAATTTGATTTTCGCACTAAAACAGGGGAAGTCCGAACCGGGCTGCTGTCAGCAGAAATCATTGACATTCATGGCGAAACCTGCGTGATTTCTGTGATTCAAGATATTAGCGATCGCAAATTAGCGGAAGAAAAACTCCGAGCTATAGCGGCTTCTTTAGCAGCCGCGCAAAGAATCGCCAGTGTCGGTAATTGGGAATGCGATTTATCGGCCAACACAACTACTTGGTCGGAAGAGTTATCTCGGATTTTTGGGCTCGATCCAACCCAGCCTGCGCCCACACTGACTGAGTTTTCGCAATACGTGCATCCCGACGATCGACAAAAGTGGCAAACAACGATCGACACTGCTATTGCTAGCCAGCAATCTTACAGTTTGGAATATCGAATTCTGCGGCCGGAACCGAAAATTGCTGCGGATAATTATCCGTCACAAATAAGTGAATCCGGCTTCCTCCGCTACATCGAAGCCAGAGGAGAAGTAGTTGTCAACCAACAAGGGCAAGTGACAAAACTATTCACAACTTTGATGGACATTACCCCACGCAAGCGGGCAGAAATAGCCCTAGCAGAGAGCGAAGAAAAATACCGTCATTTAGTTGAAACTTCCCAAGATATTATCTGGTCTTGCGATGCAGAAGGACACCTTACTTTTGTCAACCAAGCAGTTAAACAAATCTACGGTTACGAGCCTGAAGAAATGCTCGGCTGTTCTTTTAGCGATTTCTTAGCCCCAGGAGAGATAGACTGGAAATGGGAACTTCAGCAGCGCTTACTGACAGGAAAAACTGTGTTTCAGTACGAAAATATAGTATTAGGAAAAGACGGCAGAAAGATTGATGTAACTACCAAGGCGATCGCGCGCATGGACGCTGAAGGAAATATCATCGGCACAACAGGCACTGCTAGCGATATTACCGAACGCAAACAAGCTGAAATAGTCCTGCAAAAAGCCAAAGAAGAAGCCGACAGAGCGAACAGAGCAAAAAGCGAATTTCTCTCCAATATGAGCCACGAATTGCGAACTCCCCTCAACGCAATTCTCGGTTTCAGCCAACTGCTAGCCCGCGACCCAGACCTCGGTGCCGACCAACAGCAATACTTAGGAATTATTACCCAGAGCGGGGAACATTTGCTCGTTCTGATCAACAATATTTTGCAAATGTCAAAAATTGAAGTCGGGCTGGTGACACTTAATAACAGCACCTTCGACTTGCACAAACTGCTAAAAAATACTGAAAGTATGCTGAAGCTGCCAGCCGAAAAAAAAAGGTTGCAGTTAATTTTTGATTGCCCACCCGACCTACCTCAATATATAGAAACCGACGAAAGCAAGTTGCGACAAGTATTGATAAATGTCGTGGGAAATGCTATTAAATTTACTGCCGAAGGTGGTGTTAATTTAAGAGTCAAACAAGAGAGGCTAAAAAACAAAAATACCCCAGAGATTTCGCCAAGTGAGAATTGCTCTTTGCTATTTGAAGTGGCAGACACTGGTGCAGGAATTTCTGCGGAAGAAATGGACAATTTATTTAAACCTTTCGCGCAAACAGAAAGCGGGAAAAAAGCTCAAGAAGGAACAGGTTTGGGCTTGCCAATCAGCAAGCAGTTCGTTCAGTTAATGGGAGGGAAGATGACGGTAACAAGCACCCTCGGTCGCGGCAGCATTTTTAGATTTGATGTTAAAGTTTCGCTCCCTAATGAAATGGAAATTCAGGTGGCTCAAACAGCTAGCCGAGTGGTTGGTCTCGAGCCAGGACAGCCAGAATACCGGATTTTAGTTGTTGACGATCGCCTGGAAAGCCGCTTGCTTTTGGTCAGAATGCTGGCATCCCTCGGCTTTGCGGTGCAGGAAGCTGAAAATGGCGTTCAAGCTGTGGAAATGTGGTCGAGTTGGGAACCTCATTTGATTTGGATGGATATGCGGATGCCGGTGATGGACGGTTACGAAGCTACTAAACAGATTAAAGCGCATTTGAAAGGTCAAGTAACGGTGATTATTGCTCTGACTGCAAGTGCTTTTGATGAAGAGCGATCGGTGATTTTGTCTGCTGGTTGCGATGATTTTGTAGCGAAGCCTTTTCGGGAGCAAGTGATTCTGGAAAAGATGGCTAAGTATCTGGGAGTCCGCTATGTTTACGATCGAGAAGCTTCGCTAAGTTATGATGCTGCGGTGTCCGCCGAGGTTTCCACGGCAACTGAAACGGCTGATTTGCCTTTTACGCTCAATACTTCATTTTTGGAAGCGATGCCTGCTGAATGGGTTGATGAATTGTATTCTGCGGCCGATGCGGTTGATAACGAGGAGATTTTTCGGCTGTTGTTGTCGATCCCTCCTATTAATGCTAGTTTCGGCAGCGCGATCGCCGATTGGGCGAATAACTTCCGGTGCGATCGGATTATCGATTTGATTGAGGAGTTTAGAAATTGTTGAAGGATGAAAGAAGAAGGGATAATAGGGGCTGGTTTAGGATTATTGATGATGTAGGTCGATCGCCTAGGGAGCATCTCATATTTGTAAAAAAACTTCTTCTGGCTCCTTCCTTCTGCCTCTTTCCTCCTGCCTCCTGCCCCGCAGCTTCGGGCCTCAAAACTCCAATTTCTAGCTTAGCTGCCAAAATGAGATGAGCCCCTTTAATCTCACATCTCAAATCTTAACTTGGATAAGTTCTGTAAATATAAAAGGAGTTGATTGAGGAGGGAGTGCTATAATGACTTTTTAACCAGTTTTCAGCATTTCAACAATTCTTAAATTAACCAAAAATAACCAGCGATGACCAACAATCACAGAGAAGAAAATAAAGGCAACATATTAATTGTTGACGATACTCCAGAAAATTTGCAAGTTTTATCAGCAACGCTGTGCGATCGGGGCTACAAAGTCCGCGGCGTAATTAGCGGCCAAATGGCAATCAGAGCCGCGCGCTCTGGTTCTCCAGATTTGATTTTGCTCGACATCAAAATGCCGGAAATGGACGGCTACGAAGTCTGCTGGCAGCTCAAGGCCGATCCGAAGACATCAGAAATTCCCGTGATTTTTATCAGCGCTTTAGATGAAGTATTGGACAAATTAACCGCATTTCAAGTGGGAGCGGTAGATTATGTCACAAAACCGTTTCATGTAGCAGAAGTTTTAGCGCGAATCGAACACCAACTGACTATCCAAAGACTGAAAAAACAATTAATCGATCGCAATAAAGAACTGCAAGAAGAAATAATAGAACGCAAAAAAGCCGAAGAAGCAGCGGCCGCTGCATCCCTCGCAAAAAGTCAATTCGTTGCCAACATGAGCCACGAATTGCGGACTCCCCTTAACGCCATCCTGGGTTTTACCCAAGTCATGAGCCGCGACTCTTCCCTGGGCCACGAAAATCTCGAAAATCTCCGAATCATTAACCGCAGCGGTCAACATTTGCTGGAACTAATTAACGATGTTTTAGACTTGTCGAAAATAGAAGCAGGGATAATTGCCTTAGATGAACGCAGCTTTGACCTTTATCAACTCCTCGACACTCTCGAAGAAATGTTTCAAATCAAAGCTGAGACAAAAAAAATGCAACTGAGATTTTCCGTCGAGGCTAATGTGCCCCAATATATAAAAACTGACGAAAAAAAGCTGCGCGTCTGCTTAATTAACCTGCTGGGAAATGCCCTAAAATTTACTCCCGATGGGGGCAGTATTTGGCTGCGCGTGAGCGTGGAAAGCAACCAGAAGCAGTCGGCAGAATCGGAAAGTTATCCTAACTATACGTCGCTCGAACCATTGTTAATTTTGTTTGAAGTTGAAGACACGGGAATTGGCATTGCAACAGCAGAAATTGATACTTTATTTGATGCTTTCGTGCAAACACAATCCGGGAGAAAAGCGGCTGATGGTACGGGATTGGGTTTGACAATTACTAAAAAATACGTGCAGATAATGGGCGGGAATATTAGGGCAAAAAGTGTTGTAGGTGAGGGAAGCAGTTTTAAATTTAATATCCGAGTATTTGCCGCTATTTCGTCTGAAATAACAGTGGCGACATTGCAGCGGGTGATCGGACTAGAAGCAGATCAACCAATTTATCGGATTTTAGCAGTAGACGACAATCCAGACAATCGGCTGCTGCTGCTTAAAATGTTACAACCAATTGGTTTTGAAGTCCGAGAAGCGGAAAATGGCTACCAAGCTGTTGAACTTTGGGAAAGTTGGCAGCCTCATTTAATTTGGCTGGATACGCGAATGCCAGTAATGGACGGTTTTGAAGCTGTCCAACAAATTAGATATAAAGAGAAACAAACTCAGTGGCAAACTGTAATTATTGCTCTGACTGCTAGCACTTTTGAGGAAAGAAAAGACGAAATTATCGCCGCAGGTTGCGACGATTTTGTGCGAAAACCTTTTCAAGAACAAATCCTCTTTGATAAGATGGCTTGCTATTTGGGAGTGCGCTATCTTTATCAAGAGTTGCCCCAGCTCCCAGTCGGGGCTTTACGGCGTTATTGTGTGAAGGAAAAACCCGATTCATTTTTCGGAGGGCTGCTGGCTCAGATGCCTCAAAGCTGGCTGCAGGAACTCTACGATGCAGCTAATGATGTTAATGAAGAGCTAGCGATTCAACTTGTCGATCGCATCTGGGAAAGTCATCCAATTTTAGCTGAGGCTTTAAAAGATTTGCTTGCCGATTACCGACTCGACAAGATAATGGATTTAACTCAATCGAGTTTAAAATAAATGGATAATAGCGAAATTAAAGTATTGGTGGTTGATGACCAACCGAGCAATCTGCGGTTCTTATCCAAACTGCTAACATCCCAGGGGTATCAAGTTTACCGAGCTATTTGCGGGCCACTGGCGTTGAATGTTGCGATCGCCCATTGCCCGGATTTAATTTTGCTCGACATTAGAATGCCGGAAATGAACGGTTATGAAGTTTGTCGGAGACTGAAAGCGACACCGGAAACCGAACAAATTCCGGTAATTTTTTTAAGCGTCTTAGATGAAATGAACGATAAATTACAAGCTTTTCGAGTAGGAGGCGCCGACTATATTACTAAACCATTTCAAGTAGAAGAAGTTTTAGCGCGCATCGACAAGCAAGTCCGCTTGCAAAAACTGCAACAGCAATTAAAAGAGCAAAATTATCAACTGCAACAGTCGCAGTCGCTGCTTGCTAGCATATTAAATAGTTCCTTAGACTGTGTGGTGGCTTATTCTGCTGTCCGCAACAGTGAGGGAAATATTGTAGATTTCCAGTGGCTCTCGATCAACCCTGCCGCCGAAAAATTTTATGGTTTGCTATTAAATGAGATTGTTGGCAAGAATTTGTTAGCCGAAGTTTCCCAAGTTAGCAATAACGGGTTATTTGATTTGTATGTTTCTGTAGTAGAAACAGGAGAAACTGTAGACCAAGAATTTTATTACGAACAGGAGCGAGATACAATTGTTTGGCTGCACATTGTGGCGGTCAAATTAAACGATGGTCTGGCAGTAACATTTCGCAACATCACCGAGCGCAAACGAGCAGAAATTGCCCTGCGAGACAGCGAAGAACGCTTCCGCGCGATATTCGAGCAAGCAGCGGTCGGCATAGCTAAAACCGCGCTTTGCGGTAAATTTCTGCGGGTAAATCCCGGCTTTTGTCAAATTGTCCGCTATGCAGAATCGGAATTGTTACAGCAAAATTGGGAGGCAATTACTCACCCAGATGACAGAGAAACGGACAGAGAATACCTGCGCTCGCTGTTATCCGGGAAGATTCAAACTTTTTCTGTGGAAAAGCGTTTGCTATGCAAAGATGAGGCCGTGCGCTGGGCAAATGTTACTGTTTCGGCAATGCGCGATGTCAAGGGGACGCTGCAGTATTTGATTTGTGCGATCGAGGATATTTCCGAACGCAAGCTGGTACAAGAACTGCTGCAAGAGAGTTTAGACACTCAAACCCGCTACGCTCAAGAATTAGCTCGTTCTAATGCCGAACTAGAACAGTTTGCTTACGTGGCTTCTCACGATTTGCAAGCGCCTTTGAGCACGATTGCCGGCTACGCTCAACTATTAGAAAAACGCTTTACCAACCAACTTGAGGCCCAAGGGAATAAATTTCTCCGCAATATTGTTAATTCTTGCGATCGGATGCAGGCGCTGATTGATGACTTGCTGGAGTATTCGCGGGTAGGTCGCAGTCAGAAACCTTTTGAGATGATAGATTGCAATCGGGTTTTTGAGGATGTTTGTGCTAATTTGCATTTGGCCATCCGCGAGAATCAAGCTTCAGTTACTAGGGGGGATTTGCCAAGGGTAAAAGGTGACTGTTTTCAACTGCTGCAACTGTTTCAAAATTTAATTGGTAACGCCATTAAGTACCGCAGCAGTGAGGCGCCGGTGGTGCAGGTGGACGCTTCGCGTCAGGGGGATAGCTGGGTGTTTTCAGTCCAGGATAACGGTATTGGGATTGCCTCACAGTACCATCCGCGAATTTTTCAGATTTTTCAGCGCTTGCACACCCAACAACAGTATTCGGGAACTGGTATCGGTTTAGCGATTTGTCAAAGAATTGTCGAGCGGCACGGGGGCAGCCTTTGGGTAGAATCAGAACCCAATCGAGGCTCGACTTTTTATTTTTCAATTCCTCTACCAAAGTGAAGTCAGCAGCCCGCCTGAAGCAGTCAATCGATTTTCGATTTTCGATTTTCGATTTTAGAATTTAAGAAAGCGACCCCACGGATGAATCCGGGGGCTTGTCAGCAAATTGCTTGATTGTCACCCGTCCTTTACTTAAGCTTTAAATATCTTTATCTGTTCTTTACAAAAATGCTTATAAAGTGTAGCATATTCACTGATGACATCGAGCTAAAAATCTATCAATATAAATCTATTAGCTCTATCCTTATACAACTTATAAATCAGCGGTGCGCGCAAGACTTGTTAATTTTTTTCAACTGTATCCAGAGCATCTTGCTTTGGGATGCAGTAGTTTCCCTAGTAGTTCGCGGAGAAGGATTTGTGATGTGTTTGCAGTTGGCCGCTTCTCGGACAGACTGCCAAGTGAAACAAGCATGATTCGCAAACCTTTGCAAATGGAGAAAAACGGTAAATTGCTGCAACACAATTTCAGTGTTCTCAGCCAGATTTACCGGATGATGGCAAGAGATGCTTTGCAGGTACTCAGACACGGCTCAAAGTCCCGCAACCTCACAAAAGACGATCGTAGTGAGGCAAAGCGGTGAATTATAAAAAGAAAAAATTTACTCTTTTAATAGCAAACGATGACGAGGACACGCGCTTTTTGGTGAAGGAAGCACTGGGAGAAGTTCGATTAGCAATTACGAGCGAATTTGTGGAAAATGGAGAACAAGTGCTAGACTACTTGTACCGTCGCGGTCAATATCTTGATAGCAGCAATTGGCACCAGCCCGACTTGATACTTTTGGATCTGAATATGCCGAGGCTGGACGGACGAGAAACACTAACTTCGATCAGATCAGACCCCCATTTGCAACAAATTCCGGTTGTAATCCTTACAACTTCCCACCGCAGAGGAGATATCTTGCTTTGCTACCGCTTGGGAGCCAATTCTTTCATATCCAAACCAGTCACTTTTGAAGGCTTGCTGGAAGTAATGAAGACTTTATGTGAGTATTGGTTTGAAATCGTTTCACTTCCGCCTGATATGTAAGCTTTAATGGAAAGCTAAATCCATAGTTTGAGTGTATAGTGAATTTGATAAGCCGAAATATTTGCCGATCGCAAGTATCGCTATCAAAACAAAAAAGTTGCCTTCGACTCGCTCCGAACGCTATAGTTGTGTTAACACGTAACCAATGTCTGAAAATTTTGTTGGTTGAGGATGACCTCGGATCTCCGACAATGATCGAAGACCTTCTAGGGTCATTCAGCGAGTCTCTATTTCTTCTCCAAACTGTTAAGTCTCTGGAGATAGGAGTTGGGTGTCTGGAAGTAGAAAAGTTTGACGCCGTACTATTAGATTTGTCAGTGTCAGACAGCTTGAGGGGAAGCGAGGATCTCGCAGTTTTGAAAGGGCGATGGCCCACATTGCCAATTGTGGTGCTGACAGATATCAGCGATGAAAATATTGCCCGGTCAGTATTGCGCTGGGGCGCTCAAGATTGTTTGGTAAAGGGAAGATTTCAGAGAACTCTGCTGGTGCGGGCAATCCATTACGCGATCGAACGCCAGCAAATCGAAGAACAATTGCGGCAGCAGGCTCTCCGACAGCGCCTGTTGGGCAAAATGATCGAACATATTCGATCGTCAATAGATCCGGCAAGCATTCTCCAAAGTACAGTCGCAGAAGTGCGCCAATTTCTCCAAACAGACCGCGTTTTAATTTATCGCTGTCAGGATTGGGTGTCTCAATTGGACGGGGAAGAGCAAAAAGGTGCGATCGTCGCAGGTGACGGTTTGCCATTCGGTTATATTGAAAACCAAAATATTAGTGCTGCTTTGGCGGTGTCATGCTTTGTTTTAGTCGAATCCCAGTCGGTACAAGCAATAGCCGATGTCAGCACTGCCCCCTTGGCTGGCAGTTGCAAAGAATTGTTGACAGATTGTGAAATTGCAGCAGTTATCAGCGTACCAATTTGGCAATCAGGCGACTGGGAAACGGCAAAAGAAACACAAGAAGCCACTGTTTGGGAAGTCGAGAACAATCAAGATGCAGCGGAAAATTATATCTGGCACGAGGCGAGTGGCAAACCGCAGGCGCAGGGTAAAAATTTGCCGGATTCGATCGCAGAAAATCGCAATAGTTTGTGGGGAATGTTGACAGCATACAATTGCAGCGGTGTCAGGGAATGGCAGCAGTGGGAAATAGATTTTTTACAGCACTTGGCAAATCAAGTGGCGATCGCGATCGAACAATCTCAACTTTACCGCAAGCTAGCAATAGCCAATCAAAAATTGCAGCAACTGGCAACTACTGACGGACTGAGTGGCATTGCCAATCGCCGCCAGTTCGATCGCGTTTTGAGATTAGAGTGGCGCAGATTGGCAAGAGAGGAACTGCCGCTGTCTTTAATTATGTTTGACATCGACTTTTTTAAACTTTACAACGAGTTTTATGGACACCTCGGCGGGGACGATTGTTTGCGCCAAGTTGCGGGGGCGATCGCCACAGCGACCAAGCGGGCTGGGGATCTGGCCGCCCGCTACGGTGGCGAAGAATTTGCCGTAGTGCTGCCCAACACTAGCCCCGAAGGGGCAAACGCTGTCGCCCAACAAATTTGCGACGGCATCGCCAGCTTGAAACTGCCCCACGCGCGATCGTCGATCGGCCCCTACGTTACCCTCAGTTGCGGCATTGCGACAGCGATTCCTTCTGCCCAAGAATCTCCCGACACCCTAATTCTCCGCGCTGACAGCGCCCTTTTTCAAGCCAAAACCGAAGGCAAAAATCGCATTTGTCACGCTAGCAGTAACTCGGAATCTTCCCCGATTTTTATGTAAAAGTTGAAGGTAATTTGTAATTTGTAATACCGTGTTTGATTTGTCACTCACGACTCAAAACTTATATTGTTGACCAAGAATTTCTTGATGGTACCCGCCACGTGATTTATCCGTGGAATCAATCCAAAATCTAAAATCTAAAATCCTCAAGCCCCCGAATTTATCCGGGGGGTCAATCCAAAATCTAAAATCTAAAATCTAAAATCGAATGACCTTGGCATCAGGATAATAATTTTCTGATATCATGTCCGATCGATTGACCATAATATCCTGGCCGGGCGGGTTTTTGAGATTGTTAATTATTAGCAGATATTGTTGGTGAACCCGCCCCTACCTGATTTCGGCTAATCGACCGGACATGATATTACTTGTTTAGGAACAGGCAAGATGCCTGTTCCACAAGAAAATTCAGTCTTTGTGGAACAGGCATCTTGCCTGTTCTTGATCAGGGTGCAAAATGTGAGATATTACCCCATTGCCGCTTCCCAATTTCCAATTACCAATTGCTAATTTATTGCCCCAAATTGGAAGTCCTACCAGTTAAATTCGGCCGCACGGGAATTTCAATCAAAAACTCCGCTCCCTCACCCGGTGTCGAAATACAACTCAATCGGCCGCCGTGGCGATCGACTATAATCGAGTGAGAAATCGACAGTCCCAAACCCGTACCCTTGCCCACAGGTTTAGTCGTGAAAAACGGGTCAAACAGCCTCGATCGCACTGACTCCGGTATCCCCCCCCCGTTATCCGCAATAGATACCGCTACGAAGCCCGCAGCAGCCTGATAGCTGCGAATAGTGATGGTGCTGGGATGTCGATCGCACTCCTCGATCGAACGCTGCTTGTCCCGTTCTTCCAAAGCATCGATCGCATTAATTAAAATATTCATAAATACCTGATTCAACTCACCAGGAAAACATTCAATTTGTGGCAATATTTGGTAATCTTTAACTATCAGAATTTCTCCTGGGCTGCTGTGAGATTTTAACCGATTTTGCAAAATCATCAAAGTGCTATCAATTCCCTCGTGAATGTTAACCGACTTCCCTGCGGACTCGTCCAATCGGGAAAAATTACGCAACGATTTCACGATCTCGACAATTCGCTCGGTGCCTACTTGCATCGAATTAAACAATTTCGGGAAATCCTCAACAATATAATCCAAGTCTATTTCATCAATTTTATCCAAGACTTGGGCCGGAGGATGAGGACAGTAATGCTGGTAAACTTTAATCAATTCCAGCAAATCTAAAGTGTAATTGCGAGCCGGACTGAGATTGCCGTGAATAAAGCTAACGGGGTTATTAATTTCGTGAGCAACACCAGCAACTAACTGACCCAAACTCACCATTTTTTCATTTTGAACGAGCTGAGCTTGAGTCGTTCGGAGTTTGTTAATAGCTGCTTCTAACTCTAGGGCTTTTGAACGTTCTCGCGCTTCCGATTCCTGCAAAGCTGACTCGGCTTGTTTGCGATCGGCAATTTCACTTTGTGCTTGCTCAAACAGCATTGATTGCTGGATCGCGATCGCCAACTGCACGCTAATTTGTTTGAGACACTCGACCTCAATTTCCAGCCAGTGGCGGGGGCCAGCGCACTCGTGGGCAATCAATAGCCCCCACAACTTCTCGCCTTGCAAAATCGGCACTACCAAATTAGCTCGCACCTGAAATTGACTTAATAAATTAATGTAGCACCGGGAAAGACCAGCTTTGTAAATATCATCTACAGGTACAGCCCGACCGTGTTCGTAAGCAGAAGCATAGCTGTATTCAAAGCAGGGATCGTTAATAGTTAGTCCCTGAATCGATCGCCACTTTTCGCCCACCGACTCGACAGTTACAAAACCGCTCCTATCGGGATTAAAGCGATAAATTATTGTCCGGTCTGTTTGCAAAAATTGCCGTACTTCAGCAACAGCTTTTGTCAAGATTTCTTTTAAATTGAGAGAAGATCGAATGCGTTCCAGCATCTCTACCACCAACCGTTCTCGCTTTAATTGCTGGCGCAAGATAGCCTCGGCAAGTTTGCGAGAGCTAATATCTTCAATCACACCAATTACATAGCTAGGTTCCCCAAACCCATCCCGCACTAAAGATACAGTCATATTAGTCCAAACAAATGAACCGTCTTTGCGAATAAAGCGTTTCTCAAGGGAATAATTAAAAATTTCCCCAGCTAACAGTCTGTCGCGCGACTCGACATCTGCTGCTACATCTTCGGGGTGAGAAATCTCCCCAACATTTCGCGCTTTCAGTTCCAATTCTGAGTAGCCCACAATATTGCAAAAGCCTTGATTTGCATTCAAAAATTGACCGTCTGGCCACACTTTCACAATGCCTATCGCCGCTTGTTCAAATACCGCTCGAAATCGCTGTTCGCTTTCTTGCAAAGCAGTTTCGGCTTTTTTGCGATGGGTAATGTCCATTGCCGTGCCAAACATCCGCACCACCTGACCCAACTCATTTTTAACAGCTTGTCCTTTAGCGTTAACGTGCCTAATTTCTCCTGATGGGAAATAGATGCGGTGGTCGATATCGTAAGCTGTTCCTTCAGTCACTGCTTTTTGTACAACTTCTGCGAACCTTTCTTTGTCATCGGGATGAATTTGCTCTAAAAGTTCTTCCATTGTCGGTGGCAGATTCAATTCTCGACCGTAAACTCGAAACAGTTCTTCCGACCAAGTAATAACTCCTGCCTCCCTATCGAATTCCCAATTGCCGATGCGGGCTATTTTTTGCGCTGCTTGCAACTGTTCGGCAAGTAGTTGCAGAGATGCGATTAACTGCGTTTTTTCGGCTTCTGCTGCAACGCGAGCGCTGATATCTTTGTGAGTGCCTGTTATCCGCAACGGCGCACCCCATTCGTCGTACTCGACTACCTTGCCCATCGCCAGAATCCACTGCCAATTTCCCGCTTTGTTGAGCATCCGAAATTCAAATTCATAGATATCTGTCTCACCTTCCAAATAGGAATTTAAACATTCCATTACCTTCCGTCGGTCTTCGGGATGCAGCAAACTTTCCCAACCTTTGAGGTTGTTTTCAATTTCGGTTTCTGCATAGCCAAGCATTGATTTCCAATAAAAGTCGAAATAAGTTTCGCCAGTAGCTATATTCCAATCCCACAGCCCCAAAGAGCTGCCTGAAACCGCCAACTGCAAGCGCTCTTGACTGAGTTTTAATGCCGATTCGGTGCGTTTTATTTCTGTGATGTCGGCAATTATGGCTATCATTCCTATCGGTTGACTAGCGCTATCTTTAATGCAGTTAGCGCGCAAGAAAGTTTCTATAATATCGCCCTTTTTACTCTTGATTTCAATTTCACTTTCCCAGGAAAAACCTTTCCGCAGCACCCTAAATAACTGTCTCAAATCTTGAGATTTGGGGTACATTACTGCTGGGCCCCCGGCATTATTTAGTTCCTCAACTGTATAGCCGTAGCGCTGAATAAATGCTTGATTGTGATAAACGGAATAACCGTCCAAATCTGCGATCGCGATCGCATCACTAGCGCTGTCTACAGCTTGAGTTACCAGGCACAGAGTCAGTTCGGCTTGTTTGCGATCGGTAATGTCAAAAATCGCTCTGTCGAGCCACAAAACCAGCCCTTCTAGATTGTAAGTTGGCCTACCTCTTTCCGACATCCACCGCACCGCCCCGTCATCGCGGACAATCCGGTATTCTAGATTGTACGGCTGTTTCGACTCTACGGCTGCGCTGATTTGTCGATCGACCATTTCCTTGTCGGCCTCGTGGACAATTGTCGCAAAACTCAAGCGGTTGTTGCCAATAAAATCCCCAGCAGGATACCCACTAATTACCTCAATTTCATCGCTAATAAATACCATCGTCCCATCAGCATCGTACAAGCTGCGGCAGATAGCGCCGGGGATATTCTCAACGAGCGATCGAAATCTTGCTTCGCTCTCCCGCAAAGCTGCTTCTGCCTGTTTTAAATCAGTAATATCCAGCACCATGCCTTCCCAAACTATATCCCCTTCCTGCCCTATTTCAGTCGGACAATCAACTCGTTCCGGTTTCGACGAAACCCCTTGCATCCACTTAAGTTTTCCCGACGGTACAATCGCGCGCCATTCCTGCTGCCAGGGCTGCATATTTGCCGCAGAAACAGCAATAGATTCTTCCAATTTTGGGCGGTCGTCTGGATGAAGACAACTGAACATAAGTTCGGGATTCTGCTGAATATTTTCTGGTGCCAATTCATATAAATCCCGGCAGCCAGAAGAAATGTAAGGAAAAGATATTTTGCCGCCGATTGAGAGCCTAAATTGATAAATTATTCCCGGCAAGTTGGCAGCAAGTTGCTGCAATCTAGCTTCGCTTTCTTGCAGCGCTAATTGTTTGCGCCTCTCCTGAGTGATATCTCGAATTATCCCGACAAGAATTTTACTGCCATCGCTATTTTCAAAGACAGTTTTTTTAGTAGACAAAATGTGCTTTGCACCCCTGCCGTCCGTAAATATTTCCTCGCTCTCGTTTTCTTCCCCCGTCCTAAACACTTGTTCGTCATTCTGCCAAAAAATCTCAGCTTCTTGTTTTGGGAAAAAGTCGTAATCCGACTTGCCCAGCAGTTCCTCGCGCTGCTTGCCGAGCAGCTTGCAAAAAGCATCATTTAACAGTATCCAGCGGTGCTGTTCGTCCTTGACAAAAATGGGGTCAGCCAGTGCATCTATCGTATAATTCAAGAACTTTTTACTAGCTTCCAGTTCGGAGAGTGCTAAAATTTTATCCGTAATATCGTGGATAGTTCCTGTCGTCCCCTGTGCCGCGCCGTCCCAGCCAAACATCAAAAATTCTTGCACTTCCACCCAGCGAATTTCGCCAGTTTTGGTAAGATATCGAATTTGATAGCAACTGGATCTTTCTTGATTTTCGCTCAGACCTCTCAACGAATTTAAATATTGGTATCGATCCTCAGAATGAATGTAAGTCAAACAGGAAGTCCCTAAGCTTTCATCAACGGTAAATCCGGTAATTTCTGTCCAAGCTGGATTGAGAAAAGTCCAATTGCCTGCAGTATTTGTTTCAAAAACTACTTCTTTGATATTGTCAACAACCTGCTGGTATTTTTCTTGACTTTTTTGCCATTCTGCTTGCCGTTTCTGGCGGGCGATCGCGCACCTGAGCGTCCGTACCAGCAGCCGGCTGTCTACCTGTCTTTTCACCAGATAATCTTGGGCGCCGGCGGCAATTAACTCGACAGCCAGTTCTTCGTCATCGGCTGCTGTCAGAATGACGATCGGAGTATTTATACCGCCATCTTGAAGTCGGAAAAAAGTATTAAATTTTGGGCTGTCAGGAAGTGAAAGATCCAATAAAATTACATCAAAAATTTTGTCGCTTAAAATTTCTATCGCTTCCCGGAGGCGGACTACATTGGTGACATCAATTGATTGTCCTAGTTGGCCCTCAGACAGCAGTTCTTGAATGAGTTCTGCATCTTCTGCACAGTCTTCTACTAAAAGAATTTTTAAACCAGGCGTTAAAGTTGACTCAAAAACAGATGTCATACCATTTTATATTTTAGATTTGAGATGGGAGATTGGGAATAACTGATGACTATCGCGGTTTGGTTCTTGCGTACAGTGGCATTTTTTTTACTGGTATCCTTTTGCTATTTTTTAGTAATTATAAAATCTCAGCACCGGATGCAGCTACCTAGCTGATGATGGGGGAACTTGAACCGCACCCTTGAGAGTGCGCTGTGTGCTTGCAGACCGCGCATATCTATTTGTAGAATTGAGTTGTTCGCTGCAAGTTTTCCGCCTCGCCCCAAACCTAGTGGCCCAAAACTCTCATTTTCTTACCAATATTGCCACTCAACTCTATTTTAATTTACAACCTTTGGCAGGGGAATAGCAAGAGGCAAGTCAAAAGAGCGCGGAGTAATCAGGATTTGCATTGCTGATAGCCTGTGAAACTTGAGATTATAAATTGCCGTTTAAAGCTTGCCTAAAGTTGCATTATTTTTTCAAGATGGTATTACTACTAAGCTACGATAATTCCCGTTGATTTACAAGATAATATCTGAGATTGTGTCCGGTTAATTGCCCGCAATTAGCGCCTGTTTGTATTGATCAATGCAAGTCCTCTCTCGGGAGCATCTCAGTTTTGCATTTACAGTGCGAGCGTCCCCGCTCGCGTATTGTACAATACGCGAGCGGGGACGCTCGCACTACAATAAAAAAAATGCTTTTTACAAAACTGAGATGCTCCCCCTCTCTCGATGGAGGAACCAAGACTTGCATTCCTTGCTACAAACCTAATTACCAACTTAATTATGGTTGTCTAACCGGACACAATTTAACTCAGTTGAGTCGCTCAATTTTTCTGCGGTTTGGGCAGCACAACTGTAAACACGCTGCCTTGACCGACATTGCTGCTAATAGCAATCTCACCGTTAAAAGGTTTTAAAAGTTCAATACAAGTATAAAGTCCTAGACCTGTTCCTGTCGGTTCGCCTTCGGTTTTTTCCTCGCCTTTAGGTGGCTTTGAGGTGTAAAAAGGGTCAAAAAGTTTTGACACATCTTCAGATGATATGCCGCATCCCGTATCTGCAATATCCATGTATATGTTGGAGTCGTCTTGCCGAGTCACGATAGTTATTTCTCTGCTTTTCTTTGCCCACATAGCATCCATTGCATTATTGATTAAATTATAAAATACTTGAGAAAGATAGGAATAAATTAAGGGAATGCTGGGAATTTCTTCGTCATAAAAGTATTTTTTTCTAATCTTATTTTTAAAATACAGGTTGCCTTCCAATAGCTGAATTTCTCTCTGGACTAAATCGTTGATATTCACCGGGTGCAAATCTTGCTTTTGCTCGTTTCGGCTTTTCATCATCAGAGTATCCATGATCTGATTGATTTTTGTGACTGCTTGAAAAATATACTTGGTATAATTAAACAGAGAATCTTCTTGAATTTGTGTGGCTTTTGTTTCAATCAAATCGACGCTAGTCTGGATCACTTGCAGCGGACTTTTGAGGTTGTGAACCATGCCCTGAGTCAAACGCCCGATGATGGCTGTTTTTTCCTGGTTTATTAATTGCTTGGTTTTTTGTTCAACAAGTTTTTCCAGGTTTTGGTTGAGGTGGGCCAGTTCGAGGTTTTTTTCTTCGAGTTTTTTTTGCAAGCTGCGGATTGTCAAGTGGGTTTGAATCCGGCTCAAAACTTCTTCGTGTTGGAAAGGCTTAGTGATGTAGTCAACGGCTCCTGTCTGAAAGCCTTTTACTTTATCAGGGGTATCGGAAAGGGCGCTCATGAAGATGATGGGAATATCTTGCGTTGACGGGTCTGCTTTCAAACGTCGGCAAGTTTCAAAACCGTCAATTCCTGGCATCATGATATCCAAAAGAATCAAGTCTGGATGGATGTAGTCAATTTGCTCGATCGCACTTTCGCCGTCTAGAGCCACTAATACTTTAAACCCGTAATTCCTTAACAACTCGAAAAGTACGTCAAGATTTGTTTGGTTGTCATCGACAATTTGTATGATGCTTCTTTCGGAATTCTTATCGTTCATATTCAAGGGAAATATTCAAATTTTTGAGTTTTGAGTTGTGGTTTGTGACGTAAAATCGGATTCAATGAATTTTCTGCGGATCTAGAAACCCGGTTGCTTCCTAGATGCTTCTATTTGCCATAACCCTTTGAGGAACCGGTGGCGAGTCCGGGCCGCCCCAGCAGATTAAGTTGTCCCTTCGCGGGAGGCCAGAACCCCTGATTGAGAATGGTACTCAGGGCGCGAGAGTTAACTGATTTTGAGTTGTCTGTTAGCTACCGTCAATTTTAGGACAAATGTTGCTTCAAAAAATCTCGAATTTGCTTGAGCTGAAATCCTTTAGCAAGTGGGCGCAGGTGATGAACGAAAGGCACTAATGTCGGGTCAGAATGTTCGAGTTTAGCAGTTTCTTCCAGAATAGCTTCAATATCGCCCATTGCAGCCAATCTTAACAACGC
Source organism: Microcoleus sp. D3_18a_C4 (assembly GCF_036702415.1). NCBI lineage: Bacteria > Bacillati > Cyanobacteriota > Cyanophyceae > Oscillatoriales > Microcoleaceae > Microcoleus > Microcoleus sp. D3_18a_C4. The sequence goes on from NZ_JAUBTI010000056.1 coordinate 25,241, forward strand.
CAAGACTGACTCTGAGGCAGGAGACACCATCGTTGAGTCAGCAGCAGCAATCTCAGAAGATGCTTTTGTCGTTTGATCTGTCCGCTTTTTGGTTTGCACTCGTTCTTCGTAAACCCATTCTAGTCTCAAATGCAGGCGCAATAATTCTAAAAGCTCGTTAGTTTGAATCGGCTTGGTGAGAAAATTATCGCAACCTGCAAGTATGCTCTGTTGCCTGCTAGTCTCGTAAACGTTAGCGGACAAAGCAAGGATAACCGTATCTTTTAATTCCGGCAACTGTCGCAGCCGCCTGGTAGCTTCCCAACCGTCCATTACCGGCATCAGCAAATCCATTAAAATTAGATCCGGTAGAAATTCCTGTGCTTTGTGCAAGCAGTCTTCGCCGTCTGCAGCTTCTGCAATTTCAAAGCCTAAATGAACAAGCAGCCTGTGCAACATGGCGCGATTTACTTCGTGATCGTCCACTATTAGCACTTTCCGCTGGGGGCCGGTAAAACCGACAAGCCGCCTTTTTTCTTGCCGGGAGGGGAGTTCAGAACACTGGGCGACTGCGGGCAAGTCTAGATCCAACCAAAATATGCTGCCTTTGCCGGAGGTACTTTGGACGCGAATTTGGCTGCCCATCATTTTGGCTAATTTTTGGCTGATGGAAAGTCCCAGGCCGGTACCTTCGACGAAATTGTTCTGATCGCCCACTTGATGAAAAGGCAAAAATATTTCTTCTAATTTATTCTGAGAAATGCCAATGCCGGTATCTTCGATTTGAAAGCGAATTTTAGGGGTAGGGGCACGATCGCCAATATAGTCTGTTATCACCTCCCGCGCTTCTGTTGTTCCCTGCGGCGGTATCGACATTTGCTGCGCGTCTATATTCCCGGCTAAATTGATTGTTTGAGTGGCAATTTCCGCTGTCAAACTAGAATTTTCGCAGTTGGTTTGAGGATAATTATCGGGGAAATTTTCTGCATAACCGACTTTGAATGTAACGCTGCCGCTGTTCGTAAACTTAACGGCATTGCTGAGCAAATTAATCAAAACTTGACGCAACCTTTTTTCGTCTGCCAAAATGCCGTCTGGAAGCGCTGAAACCTGCTCGTAATTAAAGGCAATTCCTTTTTGAGCAGAGCGCATTTGGAACAAATCAATAATACTTTTAACAAAACTGGAAAAAGGCACCTTTGTCCGTGACAGTTCCATTTTACTAGCTTCGATTTTTGAGAGGTCTAAAACATCATTAATCAGCATCAGCAGGTGGTTGCCGCACTGGTGAATGTTGTTAAGACTTTCCTGCTGATCGGCGGTCAAATTTTTATCGACTTTGAGCAGTTGAATGTATCCCAAAATCCCGTTCAAAGGCGTCCGCAATTCGTGGCTCATGTTGGCGAGAAAGTCGCTTTTAGCGCGGTTGGCGGATTCGGCGGCTTCTTTAGCTAATTGCAGGGCGGCTTCTGCAAGTTTGCGATCGGCAATTTCGGTTTGTGCTTGTTCAAATAGCGTCGATTGCTGAATGGCGATCGCCAACTGCACACCCAATTGTTTCAGGCACTCTGCCTCCAATTGCTGCCAGGGACGCGGGCCCGTGCAGTGGTGGGCAATTAACAGCCCCCACAAGTTTTCGCCTTGCAAAATCGGCACTACCAGATTCGCTCTCACATCGAACCGAGTCAACAAAGCCAAGTGGCAGTCGGCCAGACCGGCATTGTAAACATCTTCTGTTGCTCTAATTCTGCCGTCTCGGTAAAGAGTAACGTAGGCTTCCCCAAAACAGGGGTCATAAATATCCATTCCTACAATTGGTCGGAAATTTTCGGCAACCGACTCGACAGCGATAAATCCGCTCCAATCTGGATTGAATTGGTAAATAACTGTGCGGTCTACTTGCAAAAAATGCCGCACTTCTTCGACAGTTTTGGTAAGAATCTCTTCCAGATTTAGAGAAAACCTAATGCGTTCCAGCATGGCTACTGCCAACTGTTCGCGCTTTAATTTTTGGCGCAAAATTACTTCAGATTCTTTGCGTTTTGTGATGTCGGTAATTACTGCCATTAAGCCGATGTAAGTCCCATTAATATCTTGAATACTGTCGGCTCGCACCAGAGCAGTTACTGCTTCGCAGCTCTTAGTTTGCAGTGAAAGTTCGCCACACCAAGAGCGACCTTTGCGAAGGCTTTTATAGATTTGTTTGTAATTTTTCGGCCGGACATAAAGCGCGGCCGTATCGCCTAGATCGTTGAGTTCTTCCACCGTGTAGCCGTAACGCTGAATGAAGGCTTGATTGTGGTAAATAGACCGCCCTTTTAAGTCGGCGATCGCGATCGCGTCGCTGGTACTTTCGACGGCTTGAGTGACCTGCAGTAAAGCTAATTCTGCTGCTTTGCGATCGCTGATATCCGTCATGGAACCCACCATCCGCAGAGGGTTTCCGGCTTCGTCCCACACTGCTTGAGCGCGGGCGAGCACCCACTTATAGCTGCCGTCTTTGCACTGCAAGCGGTATTCGGCGGCGTAATAGGGGGTTTGCCGATCGAGATAACCTTGGATCGCTGCTTGCACTCGTGAGCGATCGTCTGGATGGATGCGATCGATCCATGCGCTGTTGGTGCTGTCGATTTCGCCGTCTGCGTAACCGATAATTTCTTGCCAGCGGGCCGATCGAAAAGCTTCATTTGTTTGAAGATTCAGATCCCAAATTCCGTCTTGATTGCCTTTGAGAACTAACTGCCAGCGTTCTTCACTTTTACGCAATTCTTCTTCGGCTTGTTTGCGCTGAATATGATCGCCCAACTGAGTCGCTACAGCCTTGACCAACTCTACTATACGCGGTTCCATAATCGAGCGATTGCGCTTGCAGAATACTAAAACTGCCAGCACCTTTGAGCTAGCGTGAATGGGCACTCCGAAACAAGCTTTCAATCCGACTGATGCCGCCATTTGCGATCGGGCAAAAAGATGATTTTTGGCTAGAGAAATATCTTCAATCCACTCTACATTTCTGGTTGACCAAATCCGTCCAGGTACTGCCACTCCGGCGGCGAATCTAATTTTTTTACTTTCGCGGCCGAACGTATCTAAATCGCGATCGCTAGCGTACCAAGTTTCGCTGTGTTCCAAAAAAGTACCGTTAGCAGTCGGTATCCAAGCTTCCGCAAAATCCCAGCCGATCGCATTGCACAGCAACCGCAGAATCTCTGGGAGGGCGCTGTGAAAATCTGCCGACTGACTAATGGCTTGAGTTGCTGCCAGCAACAGCTTTATTTCATCTTCTGCTTGCTTGCTTTCTGTAATATCAGTTGCCGTGCCGAGAATTTGTTTTAACTTACCGTCTGCCGTTTTCGCAAATACAGTATCTCGGCTAACCATCCAGCGCCAAGAACCATCCTTGTGCCTAATTCTGTATTCAATTTCAAAGATATCCCCTTCGCTGCCTGTTTCGACTTGCTGTAAATAATCAGGCATTTTGATTAAATTTTCGGGGTGGATTAAAGTTGACATCATCCACGGCCCCATTGCCTGAATCTCCTCTACTGTATAGCCAAGAATGTGGTAGATAGAAGCGTTTGCATAGATATTTTTTTTTTCAATTAAGTCGCAAACATACAAAATATTAGGACTGGCCCCAGCAATTTGCTGAGCGAATCGCTGGCTCTCTCGCAGTGCTGCTTCTGCTTGTTTTCTTTGAGAAATATCGCGAACAACGCAAATAGTTTCTCCGCCGGCTAGCATTGTCAGCGAGACATCTATAGGGACTTCCGATCCGTCGCGACGGCATCCTACTGCTTCGGTGCTGTAAGAACCTTTCTGCACTAAAGTCGGCAGGACTTCTTGCTCGAACCTTTGCAGTTCTGCACCTTGGTAGAAGATTTTCCAACTTTTACCTAAGATTTCTTCGAGAGAGTTGTAACCGTAGATATTGAGTCGTGCTGCGTTGCAATAAATCACCTCTTTGTCGGCACTGAATATGGCGATACCTTCGGAAGCAGCCGCCATTGCTGCTGCTTGCCTGTGGAGTTTTGACTCGAAACGTTTGCGATTGGTGATGTCGCGGACGATCGCCATAATTTCGTCCTCCGTGCAGAAGACAATTCTCGCTTCAAAATCGTAGAGTTCACCATTAACTGGCATTTGATATTCTACGACTTGAATCTCGCCAGTGTCGATCGCTTGTTGATGGCCCGACAAGATTGTGTCAGCAAAAGCAGCCGGCAAGATGTCTTGTGCTTTTTTGCCAATTAGTGATTTTTGTGGTAGGATATTCTCGAAATCTTTGGCCGGTTTGAAGTCTACAAAAGTGCCGTCTGCCCGACAGCGAAATATCATGTCTGGTATCGCATTTAAAAGAGCGCGGTTGGTGGCTGCGCTCTTACGCAATTCAGCTTCAGCTTGCTTGCTAAATGTAACGTCGCGAGCCACTGCATAAATCAAACCTTCTTCTGCAAACGGCGATGCTGTCCACGACAGCCATTTATAAGAACCATCTTGGCAAAGATAGCGGTTTTCTAAGCTAATAACGGGGTGGCTTTTTTTAAGTTTTTCTAATTCCGCTACAGTAATTTCTAGGTCTTGTGGATGGACGAATTCTATCAAAGGTTTGGCTAAGATTTCATCACTGCTATAACCCAATACATTTGACCAAGCGGGGTTTAAGCGTTTGAAATAGCCATCAAAACCTGCAATGCAAAGTAAATCCAGCGACAGATTAAAAAATCGATCGCGGTCTTGCTGGGTTTGTTTCAATTCGGTAACATCCATCACCAAACCGTCCCAAACTATATCGCCGTTGGCTTGCTTTTCTGGCTTCGACGCGCCTTGCAGCCATTTCACTCGATCTCCCATAATTTGCCGCCACTGGTGTTGCCAAGCTTGCTGAGTCGCCGCTGAAGTTGCCATCGAGCGCTGCAAGTCTGAGATGTCGTCTGGGTGAACTGTTGCAAAAGCCAAAGTGGCATTTTCTTCTATTTGTTCTGGCTTTAAATTGTATATCTGCCAACTGCCGGAAGAAACGTAAGTAAAAGATGTTTTACCATCTACATAAAGCCGATATTGATAAATCATTCCCGGCACGTTGTCGGTCATTATTTGAAATCGAGCTTCGCTTTCCTGCAACGCAACTTGCTGGCGTTTGTATTCGGTCACATCTCGCATTGTTCCGACCAACATTTTACGACCATCGGCGTTGTTAAAAACTGTTTTTTTTGTAGAGATAATGCGTTCTTGACCGCCGCCATCGGTAAAAATTTCTTCTGTTTCCTGAGAAAGACTTCTTTGCAATACTTCCTCGTCTTGTTGCCCAAAAAAAGCCGCTTGTGCTGGGGGCAAAAAATCGTATCCTGACTTGCCAATCAGTTCCGATCGCCTTTTTCCTATCAAATTGCAAAAAGCATCGTTTAATAGTATCCATTTGTGCTGCTCATCTTTGACAAAAATCGGGTCAGGAGTAGAATTAATCGTGTGATTTAAAAACTCTTCTGATGCTTTTAATTGAGCTTCGTAACGGTAGCGATCGCTCACGTCCAAGACTACTTTAATCAGGTGGTCGATCGAGCCGTCTAGCGCGCGAATACAGCGCAGGGAAACTCTAGTGTAAAGTGTTTTTCCGTCTTTTCGGCGCCACCTTTTGTCTAGAACATAGCCTTCGCTCTCCCCTGCAAAAATTTTTTTTAACTGCTCTATACTGGCCTGCAAGTCTTCAGGAAAACCCCACTTCTCCCAATTATCATGCAAAAAATCTTGGCGATCGTATCCCAGCAAATCACACAAAGCATCGTTTACTTCCAACCACTCGCATTTTTCTGGTGCTGAGGGGGAACTCCCAGGAGCAAGAATGGCAATTCCGACGAGAGAATTCTCGACTACCGAGCGATATTTTTCTTCGCTTTTTCGCAAAGCTTCTTGGTTGTGCTGTCGCTCGACTGCGTAGCGAAGCGATCTAATCAACACTTCGCTGTCGATTTTTCGCTTGACTAGATAATCTTGAGCTCCGGCTTGGATTGACTGCACGGCAAGCTCTTCATCGTTGCGGCCCGTCAGTACGACAATCGGAGTATTTAGGCTATATTCTTGTATTTTGACAATTGTATTTAAGTCTTGGCTGTCGGGCAGCGAAAGATCTAGTAAAATCACATCAAAATGTTCGCCGACCAAAAGTTCCTGCGCTTTGCTGAGACGGTCTGTACAACTTACTGATAGCCTTTGGGGTTCGGCTCTACTGACATTTGTTTCTAATAATAATTCTTCGATCAGATCGGCTTCTGCTTGATTGTCTTCGACCAGAAGAACTTTAAAGCCGTTTCGCTTGGCGGGTGGGCTCAAAACTGATATCATATACCTTGTTTTTTGTCATAAGGCAGTGTAGCAAACTATTATAGCATATAAAGAATTGTATAGCCACAAATCCCGCCGTTCGCCGTTAAAAACCCTTTGGTTCCACAATTACAAGGGAGCATCTCATATTGGTAAAAACACTTTTTTTCCCTCCTTCCTTCTGACTCTTTCCTTCGGCCTCCTGCCTCATAACTCCTATTTCTAGCTTGCTGCCAAAGTGAGATCCTCCCAATTACAATGCACTCTATCTCAGAGGTTGGACTATTCTCAAAAACGGGATTTTTTGCCAGTTTCACAAAGAGTAACTTTTCTTGGGATGGGTTCTTTTAACCCCCCCCGTAAAAGGCTTATTGATGGTGCAATATCTAATATCTATGCGTCTGTGTTTTTGCTCTAAATAGGTCAACGCAATCAGAGGGAAAATTTTTTAAGGTTTTTAGAAGATCGGTTTCAGGAGGAAACTAAGCTGCTGGGTGTTGTTGTTTGTTTGGGCGATCGCCCCTGCGATCCGATTTTAGATTTTAGATTTAGTCCACAGATGAATCGCGCAGGTTGAACTAGAATCTCAAATTTTGGGCGACTCACGACTCCTGTCGGAAAGTAAGTATCCGTTTTTGGGCGGGTTCAGCCGATCGCGCGATCGAACCCCACCCTTTGTTGCCCTTGGATTCCGCTACCAACACAATCCGAGCCATATCCCCGCACCAATAAGCGCTCAACGCAAAAAAAGCGGTGAGAACTATCTTCGCTATTCATATTTTTACCACTTCTTTTATAATACCTTACATAAACTCATTACTGCGATTTCTTTACTTTTTGCAATCAAATAAAATATCTCCACAGGCCTTGCTATTTAGCAAAAAAGTGATAATGTTGAAATAGAGGCAATCGAAAAATCGGTTGATACAGCCTAGAAAAAAAATTGAGAATTTTTGTAACCAAATTAAAATTCCCAATAAACTGTCTTTTGTTGACTGTACTTTGACCGAAACTTTGACCGAAATGAGCTGAAGTTGAGAGGAAAAAAGCAATGCTCGACAATTTAGCAATTGAACAAAAACCCGGTTTAATTCCCAAAGAAAAAGCCTTAGTATTGTTGTTTGATGAAGTCGGCATCGCCGACATCCCATTAGTAGGCGGTAAAAATGCTTCTTTGGGCGAAATGATTCAACAGTTAACCGCCCAAGGAGTCAGAGTTCCCAACGGATTTGCAACTACAGCATACGCTTACCGATACTTCATCCAGTCAGCGGGCTTAGAAGCTAAATTGCGCGAAATTTTTGCCGATTTAGACGTAGAAGATATGCAGAACCTGCGACAAAAAGGCAAGCAAGCGCGGGCACTGATTCTCGACACACCATTTCCGCGAGAACTCCAAGCGGCGATCGCGGATGCTTACGAAAAATTGTGCGATCGCTACGGCGACAGTACAGACGTAGCAGTGCGTTCCTCCGCCACCGCCGAAGACTTACCCGACGCCAGTTTCGCGGGACAACAAGAAACCTACCTCAACGTCCAAGCTTGCGCTGGTGTCCTCGAATGCTGTCACAAATGCTTTGCTTCCATATTCACCGATCGCGCGATTTCCTACCGCCAACAGCGGGGTTTCGACCACTTTGAAGTCGCCCTATCAGTCGGCGTGCAAAAAATGGTGCGATCGGACTTAGCATCCTCCGGCGTCATGTTCAGCATCGACACCGAAACCGGATTCAAAAACGCCGTATTAGTCACCGCCGCCTACGGATTAGGCGAAAACGTCGTCCAAGGAACCGTCAACCCCGACGAATACTTCGTCTTTAAACCAACCTTAAAACAAGGTTTTCGCCCAATTTTAGAGAAACGACTCGGCAGCAAAACCCTGAAAATGGTGTACGATATCGGCGGTTCTAAATACACCAAAAACGTCTCCGTCATCGCAGCCGAAAAAAATAAATTTGCCATCCAAGATGATGAAATTCTGCAACTAGCAAAATGGGCAGTAGTCATCGAAGAACACTACTCTAAAGTGCGCGGGACTTATACCCCGATGGACATTGAGTGGGCAAAAGACGGCAATACGGGCGAATTGTTTATTGTCCAAGCGCGACCCGAAACAGTACAATCTCAAAAGTCTGCTAAAGTTTTGCGAAACTACAAATTGCAAGGCAGCAGTGCAGTTTTAGCAAAAGGACGCGCCGTTGGCGAATCAATCGGACAAGGCAAAGCCCGCGTGATTTTAGATGTGCACAGAATCGCTGAATTTCAATCAGGAGAAGTTTTAGTTACCAACAAAACCGACCCGGATTGGGAACCGATTATGAAAAAAGCAAGTGCGATCGTCACCAATTCCGGCGGCCGCACTTGTCACGCCGCCATCATCGCCAGAGAAATGGGAATTCCCGCCATTGTCGGCACCGGCGACGCCACCCAAATCTTGAAAAACGGGCAAGAAATCACTGTTTCTTGTTCCGAAGGAGAGGAAGGCAAAGTTTATTCCGGTTTGCTTCCTTTTGAAATTCAAGAAACTGCGATCGAGAATTTGCCCCGCACCCGCACTAAAATTTTAATGAATGTCGGGAACCCAGAAGAAGCCTTTGGTTTATCAGCCATTCCTTGCGACGGCGTAGGCTTAGCGCGGTTGGAATTCATCATTGCCAATCACATTAAAGCACACCCGCTGGCACTGATTCACTTTGACGAATTGGTAGATGAATCAGTCAAAGAAGAAATTGCCAACCTGACAGCACTTTACCCAAACAAACCCGATTTCTTCACCGACAAACTAGCCCACGGAATTGCCACAATTGCCGCCGCATTTTATCCAAATCCAGTTATCGTGCGGATGAGCGATTTCAAGAGCAACGAATATGCTAACCTTTTGGGAGGGCGGCAGTTTGAACCCAAGGAAGAAAACCCGATGATCGGGTGGCGCGGCGCCTCTCGCTATTACGACCCGAATTACCGCGAAGCTTACGCTTTGGAATGCAAAGCATTAAAGCGAGTTCGCGACGAAATGGGCTTGACAAATGTGATTCCGATGATTCCATTTTGCCGCACCCCAGAGGAAGGTCGAAAAGTGTTAGCCGAAATGGCAAAACACGGTTTAGTTAAGGGCGAGAACGGCTTGCAAGTGTATGTGATGTGCGAATTGCCGAGCAATGTCATATTTGCTGACGAATTTGCCCAAGTTTTTGACGGATTCTCGATCGGCTCTAACGATTTAACTCAGCTAACATTAGGATTAGACCGGGATTCTGCTTTAGTCGCACACATTTTTGACGAACGGAATGAAGCTGTCAAGCGCATGGTAGCAATTGCCATTAAAGCCGCCAAGAAGTACGATCGCAAGATTGGGATTTGCGGCCAAGCGCCCAGCGATTATCCTGAGTTTGCTCGTTTCTTGGTTGAGTTGGGAATTGATTCGATTAGTTTGAATCCCGATTCGGTTTTGAAGACTTTGTTAGATGTTGCTAAGGTGGAAGGTGCGGGTTCGTTGATGGATTTAGCGGGGGATGTTGCTAAGGTTTAACCGTTTTGGTTTGGGAGAGCAACCGATTTCTCAAAAAGTTTGTGGGATGGGCGTCCCGCCCGTCTTTTTTGGACGGGCGGGACGCCCATCCCACAATAACAATTGAAATTGTAAGTTATTTAATTCGCCCTCCTCACTCCCCAGCTAACGGTTAACACAGGGGCGGCCTAGTTTGAGACTTGAGCGGGAACTTTTCTTATTTAAAACCGTCTTTTCGACGAGGATTTTCTGTTGCCCTCGCCTAAATCAAAAAACATATTCTCCACATAAGCTCTGAAAATGTGCTAACCGCTCTCCTGATTATTTTCATAGGTTTAGCTCCGTCGCTGCTGTCTTTGTGGGTGATGCGCTCTGCCCAGAGCCAAGCCCGCGACAGAATTGCAGCGGCCAGACTTGCGGTAGCCAATAGAGCCCTGCGAACTCAACTACCAACTGCCGATCGCACTTACATACAAAGCCTCGGTTATTCGATCGGGGATATCACTTGCGAGTATAACGCCCGCTCTAATTACATTCGCTGCGCTGTCAATCCTTCTGGGCCCTGTCAAGATTGTCGGTACTACCAAGCCAGAACTCTTGACGCTCGCGGTGAAAAGATATAGCTTATATTGGTGCTTGTATCTACGTCTATTTGCGGATGTAGTAATCAATGAGTTAGTATGTACTTACGTGTAATGATTATTGGTGAAGCTTGTTTGGGACGACCCACGCCCCAACTCAGCAATTAAAACCTAATCGAGCATTATTGCTTGGTTACAGTTGCCATAACACGCGGATTGCGATCGGTGTTTTTCTAGTTGAGGACTTACGATCAGAAACCAGGTTTAGATGATGAATTTTGGTTGGGCGACGAGAAATCTAGACAGAAATTGGGTTTCTAGTCTCCTCGGCTTAACTCCTGCAGTTAAGAAAATTAGCGAACAAAAATTCCAAGTAGCTGATGGGCAAATCTCCCAATCAGTTGCTCCAAAACATCATGAAAAATTCTGCACGAAACATTGTCCCGATCATTTATCTCAAACTGTCAACCAGCTCGAAGACTCGCTAGTTGACAGTTTGAGAAGTTGCTTGTGGCGGGCACTAATCTGTTTTTGCGATCGTAGCGAAACAGTCTCAAACCTAGATTGCTATCTCCCGACTCCAAGTCATGAATTTTTAAGACGCTTCGTCGATACAGGGTATGCCAATTTCAATTGAATCTCATATGTTGCACCATTTTCAAGAATAGGCTTTCTGGCCTGTTCCACAACAAGTGCATTTTCTTATGGGCTGGGCAGGAGAGTCCGCCCATAGAAGGATTATTGAGAATGGTAAAAGATATCAGTTGAATGACACTTCGGGCACGGTCAGCATAATTATGTGACGGCTATCACTCCCTAATTAATGTCTAGTTGCTATTGTGAATAGGGCTTGCACACCCAAACCAAAGTAACCGAGTTTTTTACCGTGAGCGACGGCTGCAACCCAGTCTTTTGGTTCATCAAACCCGGTTTATGCGTCCAGAGATAGTGAATTTTATCGGGAAATTAAAGTGCATTAGACGATCTGCAGAAAACCTCATCAAGTAAATTTTTGAGAACTCCTGTTATTATCTACTGCGCCATGTAAGAGATATTCGTGTAACAGATACACTCGCTAACAGAAAAGAAAAAAGCCGAAGGCCAAATATCACCCGATAGAGAGGTTCTTGGGATTTAAACCCCCAATTCTCAGCGCTTCTGCCGGCGATATTTGCAATGCTATCAAATATCAATATAGCACTGCTTTGTGCTGAGTAAAATTAGCTTTTTGCCATTGCTCCAAGTCAAGTGGCAGCTTCTCTTACTCTGCAATTAAACCTTGTCAATAGGTGATAATTATCATCTTGAAGTGGGTACATCATCTACAATCCGTGAGCCAATTTGACCATGCAAAGCATCTGCAACAAACCAATTTTTATCACTCCAAAAATATGTGACTCCCCCGCAAGGATTGGGGGCGCAAAATCCCAAACAACAGCAACTTATCATCAGAAAAAACAAATAAAACAAGTAAAACCAGAGGAGTGTTTCCTGTCCCAGAAACTTCGTGGCGGCACGATAATTGGGCATCCCCACAGAGAATTTTTGCGATCGACTGTAGGGGCCAACTTCCCGTGGTTGCCTTCTCGGACTATAAAAAATGTACTGTTCCTCGATGCCAGAGTAGATAACTGCGACAGCTTGGCAAGAGGAGCAACAGGCGATACAGAAGTATTTGTACTGGACTCGACGCGGGATGGAGTCGAGCAAATTACTAGAATTTTGGCGGTTTGCAGCGATTTAGATAGCCTTCAGATAGTTTCTCACGGTCGAGAAGGGGGCGTGCAGCTAGGATCGATCGAACTCTGCAACGACAACTTAGAAACCTACAGCCATTTGTTGCAGCAGTGGGGAAAAGCCCTCAGCGAGAGAGGAAATATCTTGTTATTCGGGTGCAGCGTCGCAGCGGGGGAAAGCGGCGAGGCCTTCGTGCGGCGGCTTAACTTGATGGTGGGTGCAGATATTGCAGCTTCCGACAACTTGACGGGGAGTGCGGCACTCGGCGGCGACTGGGAATTAAAATTTGTGATCGGGGAAATAAAGGCGAGTATCGCCATTGAAAAAGAAGTGCTCGAAGCCTACCCTTACGCCCTCGGCACGTTGGTTAACGAAACTTTCAAAAACTCCACAGTTAGGGGGCCGTGGATTTACGGGGGAAATGGCGGGGCACTGTTCAATCCGAGCAGCGGGGTTCCAGCAGCCAATCAACGTATCCCCGGCATTACCGGAGGCACAGTATCCGGCGTACTTCCGGCTTTGGGCGGTTCAAGTCCCGGCGATGGCGCTCTGCGATTAACTCCAGCAGCAGGTGATAGGGAAGCCTTTGTCATCTACAACAACCCCATTCCTTCAACCGACGGTCTCAGAGTCCAGTTTGATTTTTATTCTTACGGTTCAAGCCAGCAATATAACGCTCAGGGCCCATTTATTAGCCCTCAGCCAGGGGACGGGCTGGGTTTCTTCTTGATTGACGGCACTGCCAGCCCAACCAGGACTGGGGGTTATGGCGGTTCTCTGGCTTACGCTCCACGAACGGGTATACCCGGTATTGAAGGAGGTTATTTAGGCATTGGGCTTGACGAGTTTGGCAATTTTTCAACATCCACAGAAGGGCGCTCTGGCCCTGATCCAACTCCGATTCCCGGCTCTTCTATTGGTTCTTTCAGACCTGATTCAGTAACTGTTAGAGGAAATCAAGCAGACGGTTATCAGTTTTTAACAAATGCGATCGTTCCCTTCGGCATCGATAACATTCCTACGAGTATTAACTTTATCGGCCCTCCCGGCACCAGTTTTAACTTCAGCAATACGTTCACGAGCGATCGCAATTTAGCCAAAAGATCCGTTCAAATTACGCTGAATCCATCTAACGATCCGGTGAATCCCTCTCGCCTCACCGTTGCCTTCGATAAAAACTTCGACGACATCTACGAAACTACATTGATCGACATCCGCAACTTGGCAACCGCAAACGGCCCAGTACCGCCAATTTTCAAATTTGGTTTTGGCAGTTCCACAGGAGGCGCCAACAACATTCACGAACTTCAAAACGTGGTAGTTGAAACTATCAATCCTCCCAGTATCGCCGCTGAGGTTGCCACTATCAAGACTGGCCCGCAGTTCGTCAAGCCCGGAAGCAGCATTACCTACACGATTACTACTGTAAACAGGGGGCCAGCGCCCGCTAGAAATGTCCTGATTCAAGACGAAATACCTTTTGAACTGCTGGGTCCGAGGGGATTGTCGCCGGTTCTCACTGCCTCCAACAACGGCACTTACGTGAACCACACGAAGGCTGTGACTTGGCCGTTAATTCCGGTTCTCAATGCGGGTGAGACTCTGACTTACACTCTGACAATTAATCTGCCGTCGGGTTTAACCAGCGGTAGCAGTTTTGCCAACGTTGCATTCAGCACTAGCTCGACTTTCGACCCCGACCTCAGCAACAACAGCGGTGTACTCGCGCCCGGTCAAATCGAGGGGCCGGGTGTAGTCTATACCACAGTTGTCGGTACAGTGGCGGATTTAGTTACTACCAAAAGTGGCCCTGTGACTACTTTGGCCGGGTCAAGCGTCGCCTACACATTGACTACGACTAACATGGGGCCAGACCCCGCTGCCGATGTGACCATCACCGACAGCATTATTCCGGGTTTAACAGGAGTCAGCCTATCGGACGGGGGGAGTTACGACCCAGTTTCGGGCATTGTCACCTTCCCAGCACTGACGGTGCTGGCCAATGCGGCTACTGCGACCCACACCGTCAGTTTCATCGCCCCAGCCACCCGTACCGACATCAGCAACACGGCCCGGAGCAGCTCGGCGACTTTCGATCCGATCGCTACTAACAACAACGGCTCGGCAACCAACAAAGACGGCACTCCCACTAACTCTACGGTTACGACAAGTATTGCGCCCAACGCCGATCTTGTTACCACGAAAACCGGATCTACGGATGCTCCGGCTGGTAGTTCGGTCAGCTATACGATCGCCACCGTCAACTTAGGCCCAAGTCCTGCAGAAGCTGTAACCATCACTGACAGCATAGTTCCGGGGTTAACGGGGGTGACGGCATCTAATGGTGGGGTTTACGATCCGGTGACTGGCATTGTCACCTTCGGGCCCGTGGCAATCGCCAATGGGGAGACACTCACGCGGACGATCGGCTTCACAGTACCGCCGACTCTAACTTCCATCAGCAACACGGCAAGAAGTACCTCCATCACTCCCGACTCCACTCCGGCCAACAACAACGGTACAAACCCCAACGCCACCGTCACTACCTCGATCGATGGTGTGGCCGATGTTGTCACGCAAAAAACGGCTCCGGCCACCATCAAGGTGGGTGACACGCTACTTTATACAATCACTACTACCAACAACGGGCCGAGTCCCGCGACCAACGTAGTCATCACCGACAGCCTGATTCCCGGCTTAACTAATGTCAGCGTGTCCGATGGCGGAACCTACAATGCTGCCACAGGGGCGATCGAGTTCCCAGCGATCGAAACTTTAGCCAGTGGCAGCAACCAGAGCCGCACCATCAGCTTTGTACCGCCGCCGACTCTGACGAGTATCACGAATATTGTATTGAGTCGATCGTCCACGAGTGACCCGGACTTGACGAATAACGACGGCTCGACAGTCGCAGTGCCCGGTCAGCCTGGGGGGCGAGTTGTTACCTCGATCGAGGCTGTGGCCGATGTTGTCACCCAAAAAACGGCTCCGGCCACCATCAAGGTGGGTGACACGCTACTTTATACAATCACTACTACCAACTTCGGGCCCAGTCCCGCAGCCAACGTAGTCATCACCGACAGCCTGATTCCCGGCTTAACTAATGTCAGCGTGTCCGATGGCGGAACCTACAATGCTGCCACAGGGGCGATCGAGTTCCCAGCGATCGAGACTTTAGCCAGCGGCAGCAGCGTCACCCGCACCCTGATGTTTGTACCGCCGGCTAGCCTGACGAGTATCACGAATATTGTATTGAGTCGATCGTCCACGAGTGACCCGGACTTGACGAATAACGACGGCTCGACAGTCGCAGTGCCCGGTCAGCCTGGGGGGCGAGTCGTTACTTCGATCGGTGCTGTGGCGGATGTTGTCACGCAAAAAACGGCTCCGGCCACCATCAAGGTGGGCGACACGCTACTTTATACAATCACTACTACCAACTTCGGGCCCAGTCCCGCAGCCAACGTAGTCATCACCGACAGCCTGATTCCCGGCTTAACTAATGTCAGCGTGTCCGATGGCGGCACCTACAATGCTGCCACAGGGGCGATCGAGTTCCCAGCGATCGAGACTTTACCCAGCGGCAGCAGCGTCACCCGCACCCTGATGTTTGTACCGCCGCCGACTCTGACGAGTATCACGAATATTGTATTGAGTCGATCGTCCACGAGTGACCCGGACTTAACCAACAACGACGGCTCGACAGTGGCAGTGCCCGGTCAGGCGGGGGGGCGAGTCATTACTTCGATCGGTGCTGTGGCGGATGTTGTCACGCAAAAAACGGCTCCGGCCACCATCAAGGTGGGTGACACGCTACTTTATACAATCACTACTACCAACTTCGGGCCGAGTCCCGCAGCCAACGTAGTCATCACCGACAGCCTGATTCCCGGCTTAACTAATGTCAGCGTGTCCGATGGCGGAACCTACAATGCTGCCACAGGGGCGATCGAGTTCCCAGCGATCGAGACTTTAGCCAGCGGCAGCAGCGTCACCCGCACCCTGATGTTTGTACCGCCGGCTAGCCTGACGAGTATCACGAATATTGTATTGAGTCGATCGTCCACGAGTGACCCGGACTTGACGAATAACGACGGCTCGACAGTCGCAGTGCCCGGTCAGCCTGGGGGGCGAGTTGTGACTTCGATCGGTGCAGCCCGCGCCGACCTGGTTACGTCCAAGAGCGGTCTCACATCTGCTCCTGCTGGTAGTTCCGTGACTTATACTATAACTACCGCCAACAATGGGCCGAATGCTGCTGAAAATGTAGTGATTACAGACAGCATCATTCCCGGTTTAACGGGAGTCACCGCATCGGACGGCGGCACTTACGACCCCCTGACAGGGGTTGTCACCTTCCCAACAATTCGCAGTTTGACTAGGGGGAGCAAAGTCAACCGCGAGGTAACAGTAGTCGCTCCAGCGACCGGCACCATTAGCAATACTTCCGGGAGTCGATCGACTACTTTTGACCCCGACCCCAGCAATAACAACGGTTCCGAGTCCAGAGCCACTGTCACCACGGCCATTTTACTCGCTCCGCCTTCACCCAACAAGCTTCCCTCAGCCGACAGCAGCAATGTGGCGATCGCGCCCAACAGCGTTGTCCGACTCGGCGGGCTCGGAGGCAGAGACTCAGACGGCACGGTGGTTGCATTCACTATCAGCACCCTGCCGCCGGCAAATCAAGGCATCCTGTTCTTGGGCGACCGCGCAACCGGGGGAGTCGCCGTCACGGCAGGTCAAACCCTGAGGGCCGAGCAAATGACGCAGTTATTCTTCCAGTCTGTCGGCAATTTCACAGGAGCTAACTTTACCTACAGCAGCAAGGACAATCTCGGTGGCAGCAGTCCTGCCGCCACAGTTTCTCTGGTGTCCCCGGCGTTCAACTACCTGCCGGTACCCACAAACTTCAGCAAGACACTGGCGCCACACAACACCGTCAACCTCGCAGGGCTCACGGCAAAAGACCCCGACGACTCGATCGAATTCTTCACTATCAACACCCTGCCTGCTGCAAATCAAGGCGTCCTGTTCTTGGGCGACCCCAGCCAGGGAATCCGGGTGACGGCAGGCCAAAGACTTAGCACAAGTCAAATCAGCCAGTTATTCTTCCAAGCCTCTGGCAATTTCACAGAAACCAATTTTACCTACAGCGCGACAGACAGCCGCGGCGCGATTAGTGGAGCCCCGGCTACGGCTTCTCTCCTAGCACTATTACCTCCTAATGACGAGCCACCCGTGGCTAACAACTCTCTTCTGGCTGTGTTGCTGGGAAGAACTGCGAAGATTCCCGGACTGGGAGGAACTGACGCCGACGGCACGGTGGTTTCCTTTACTATCAACACTTTGCCGCCAGCCACTGAAGGTACGCTGTTCTTGGGCGATCCCAGCCAGGGGGTGCGGGTCACGGCAGGTCAAACTCTGACGCCGGAGCAAATTACGCAGTTGTTCTTTCAGGCGTCTGACAATTTCATAGGGGCAAATTTCACTTACAGCGCTACAGATAACCTCGGCGCTACCAGTGCGGCAGTCGCCACGGTCTCTCTCCTTCCCCTTAAGGAACCGATACCGACGGCGACACCCGCGCCGATACCAACTCCACCAACACCCGCGCCGATACCAACACCCGCGCCCGCGCCGGAACCAACACCTGCGCCGGAACCAACACCCACACCACCAACACCCACGCCAACTCCAACTTCCGCGCCGGAACCAACACCCACACCGGCACCAACTCCAACACTCGCACCGGAACCAACTCCGGCACCAACTCCAACACCAACACCCGCGCCGGAACCAACATCGGCACCCACTCCAACACCAACACCCGCAGCGGAACCAACTCCAACATCGGCACCCACTCCAACACCAACACCCACACCGGCACCAACACCCACACCCGCAGCGGAACCAGCCCCGACGCCCATACCCGCGCCGACGCCCATACCCACGCCGGAACCGGAACCAACTGCAACTCCAACTGCAACACCAACACCACCAACACCAACACCAACACCAACCCCAGCCCCGCAACCAACACCCACACCAACACCCGCGGCGGAACCAACCCCTATATTCAACCCAGTACCCGAACCGGATACCGGTTGCGGTTGCGACCCCTTGCCCTTGCTGCCCCCGATAACATTTATCCAACCCCAGCCTTCGCAAATACTTAACTTCGACTCAAACGCCGCCCAACTCATCGGCATCCAAAACACCAGCATCGGGACTCCCGGAAACGATTCCTTAACAGGAAACGACACTAACCAACTGTTTCTCTCCCTCCGCGGCGACGACACAGTGTTAGGTGAAGGCGGCAGCGATATCATCTTCGGCGAACAACAGCGAGACTTCATCGCAGCAGGTAAGGACAACGACATCGTTTACTCCGGCAAAGAAACCGATGCCGTATTTGGCGGCAAAGACAACGATCGCATTTTTGGTGATCGCAATGGAGACACATTGTACGGCGATCGCGGTGGCGACACCATAGTCGGCGACAACGGCAACAACATCGACTTAACCGACAACGACGGCGACCTGATTTTTGGCGGTTCTTCAGGCGACGCCATTGCCGGCACTCAAGGCAATGACACCATTTACTCCGGCAAAGGCCCTGACATCGCCTATGGTGGCATCGACAACGACCTGATTTGGGGTGACAAAGGCCCCGACACCCTTTGGGGCGACAACGGAGACGACTCTGTGTTTGGTGGCGTGCTCAACTCCCT
>NZ_JAUBTI010000057.1:0-43492 GCF_036702415.1 Microcoleus sp. D3_18a_C4
TGAAGAGAATCATCGAGCAGCATCGGTGCTGCGGTTTAGTTGACCTTTCAGGTCGCGCGGATACAAGCCCCGTCCTTATAGGACGGCTTTAATTCTATAAATTCTGGAATTAACGTCAAATATATGGTAGTATAAGACAGCAGCCTGCCCAGGTCGAACCATGCTAGTTTTTGAGTTCAAAGCCTACGGGAAAAAGCAACAATACGACAAGATCGATGAAGCTATTCGCACGGGGCAATTTATTCGGAATAAATGCCTGCGGTACTGGATGGACAATCGCGGTGTCGGCAGAAAAGAACTGTATAAATATTGCACTCAATTGCGAGCAGAGTTTGGCTTTGTCAAAGACTTGTACAGTCATGCTTGTCAAGCTGCTGTTGAAAATGCCCAACGCGCGATCGATCGGTTTTTCGACAAGTGTAAAAACAAAAAGCCGGGTAAAAAGGGCTATCCGCAGTTCAAGAAAAACAGTCGCTCGATCGAGTACAAGGTTGGTGGCTGGAAACTTTCATCAGGCCGGAAACGCATTAACTTTACTGATAAGAAAGGTATCGGGATGCTGAAATTAAAAGGCAGTCGAGACTTGCATTTTTATCAGATAGAGCAAATTAAAAGGGTACGGATTGTCCGACGTAGTGATGGGTATTACGTGCAATTCTGTGTCGATGCTCCTCGGAGCGCTCTCAAAGATTGCAAGTCATCCAATCGTGCGGTAGGAATTGATGTCGGAATTAAATACTTTTTGGCTGATAGTGAGGGAGGGATAGTCGAAAATCCTAAATTTTATCGCAAATCAGAAAAGCAATTAAACCGCGCCCACCGGAAAAAGTCCAAAAAGTTCAAAAAGGGTAAACCGCAATCTAATAACTACAAGAAGGCCAAAAATCGGTATGCTCGGAAACATCTAAGAGTAAGTAGGCAGCGAGAAGAGTTTGTCAAGAGAGTGGCACTCCGTTACGTCCAATCTAACGATTTGGTCGCCTATGAAGACTTAAATGTTCAGGGCATGGTAAAGAACCGAAAACTGTCTAAGTCGATTAGTGATGCCGCTTGGTCTAAGTTTCGGACGTGGTTGGATTATTTTGGGAGCGTCTACGGAACAAAAACCGTAGCTGTATCGCCCCACAATACCAGTCAGAATTGCTCGAATTGTGGCAAAAAAGTCAGTAAGTCTCTATCAACTAGAACGCACATTTGTCCGCATTGCGGGTATTCGGCAGATCGAGACACCAACGCAGCAATTAACATCTTGAAACGCGCCCAAAATACGGCGGGGCACGCCGAAATTAACGCTTGGGGAGAGATGCCCTCTAGTGCCGGTTGGGGAAACCCTGCTAGGTTATGGCGACTCATTGAACCAAGAATCCCCGTCCTTATAGGACGGGGAGTGTCAAGTAACTCCGTTTGTTAATCAGCGAGTTAGCAATGGCGATACTTTTGCTGGGTTTGCCATCAGTCTCTTGAACGTTGGTGGGGTCACTCTGGGAGGTACTGATGCTCTTGGTCGTTCCAGTCTAGTAATTGAAACCGCCGACGTTGCCGAGCCTGTGCCTGAACCGACCACAATCTTTGGTTCAGCTATAGCCCTGGGCTTGGGAGGATGGCTGAAACGAAAGAAATCAAATCCGCAGCATAAAACAACGCCGATGCGGTTAATCTACCGTTTGACAAGAGTTTAAATCTCAACTTATCAGTTGCGGGCAACAGCTTGCTCGAAAACCCACTTGGAAGTGCAGCCGACTAATCCCCCAACAAACACCCAAAACGCGCCTTGAGGCCACACACTTAACACCGCTTGCCTCATGCGGCCAGGATTGCCAGAGGGAGCATCTCACCTTTGCAGCCCTCCGCTAGAAATTGGAGTTTTGAGGCAGGAGGCAGGAGGCAGGAGGCAGAAGGAAAGAGGCAGAAGGAAAGAAGAAGAAGGAAGGAGCCAGAAGAAGTATTTTTACAAATATGAGATGCTCCCTTGCCAGAAGCGAAACAGGATTGCAGCGATCGCGGCTAGTAAGACTATTTTGCCAACAGTTGCTTCACCGATCGTCCAACCCCGGTACATTCCCCAACAACAAGCGATCGTCAATTCAATAAACAGCACCAAGTTCAAAAGGCTGATGATGGTTCTGTTGATGTTCTACAAAAAAGTTAGTGAATCCATCCAGGGGTCACAAACTCAAAAACTCTGAGGCGCGGTGGTTAAGTGCGATAATTGGGGTTTTAGGAGGGCAAGTGCTGGGCGATCGATCGCCAGCAATGCCAGTTGCGCCATGCTGATCCGATCTATAAGTGCCTGTTAATTGACGTTATATATATCTGCTAGATAATATGAGTTTTGAGTGGATGTAAAATCGATCGTTCAGATTTTTGATAGGTGGAACCTAAAATGCCTACTTTTGAGGGAACGCAAGAACAGGATTTTCTGACAGGTGGGCGATTGGGCGACATCATCCAAGCCGATAGCCGTAACGACACACTGCTTGGTGACGAAGGAAGCGACTTGCTGTGGGCTAATGAAGGCAATGACTACATTAACGGGAAACAAAATAATGATACTATCTACGCCGGCAAAGATAATGACTCCGTACACGGAGGAAAAGGAGATGACCGGGTATTCGGAGATAGGGGCAACGATATCATTTACGGCGACTTGGGCAACGATATCTTGTTCGGAGGTATTGGCAGCAAGCAACCTGCAGGCGATCGATCTGACTCTGGCAACCTAATCGGCAGCCGCAGAGAAAAGGAACTCAATGGCAATGAAGGTAGTCGCAGTTTGGTGGGAAAAAAAGGCAGCGACATCGTTCTCGGCGGCAAAGATGACGATAAACTCTTAGGAGAAACACATAATGATATTCTTTACAATCAATTAGGCAGCGATACCGCTAATGGAAAAACCGACGGCGACATCATATTTCCTGGTTTCGGCAGCGACTTCATTTACGAGGACGAAGACAATGATACTCTCAATGGCCGTGAAGGTTTAGATACAGTTTACGGCGGGACACAAAATGACATAATTCGCGGCGGAAAAGAAAGCGATCTCTTATTTGGAGAGGAAGGAAATGATGTCCTTTTTGGCGATCGCGGGGGCGATACTTTAACAGGCGGCAGCGGTGGCGATTTGTTTGTTATCGGCAGAATCGATAGAATCGATGGCGTTCCCGGCTTTTTTACTACTGGCGGCACAAATCTATCCGATGCTGACATTATTAGCGACTTCGCTCAAGGATTTGACTTAATTGCATTGGACGGCGGCTTAGCATTTCAAGACTTGAGCATTTATCAAGGCAGCAGCGAGTTTGCAAACGATACAGTAATTCAAGATCGAGTTACTGGCGAGTATCTGGCAATTTTAAAAGGAATTAACAGCAACGAAATTACAGCCTCTAAATTTACCAGCGAAATTACTCCTATTAGCTCAATATTAGAATTGAGCGAGACGAAGTTTGAAAGAAAAGAAGACGGCACGCCGATCGCTGCAATAACAGTGAAACGCAAAGGTGGTGATTTAGATGCAACTGTAGGGGCAACTATATTTATTGTTAATAACTCAGCGACATCTCCCTCCTATGGCAGCGCGACTCCCATTGAGGTCAATTTTGCCCCCGGAGAAACCACTCAGACAGTAACAGTTCCCTTGGTAAATGATGTCGCATTTGAAGGAGAGTTATTTAATTTACGCTTGAGCAACCCTAGAGGAAAGGTAAGAATTGGGTATAGCGATACTGCTGTTTTAGCGATTACAGATAATGACACTCCACCACCATCCTTGTTGATACCGACACAGCCAGACACGGGGATACTGCCCCTCAGTTCGCCGACGCCGACACCATCCCTCACCCCAATGCCGACGCCAAGCGATACGCCGGCACCAACACTAAGCGATATGCCGACGCCAACGCCAACGCCGACGCCAGCACCAACACCAACGCCAACACCAACGCCAAGCGATACGCCAACACCAACGCCGACGCCGACACCAAGCGATACGCCGACGCCAACGCCGACGCCAACCCCGACGCCGACGCCAGCGCCAAGCGATACGCCAGCGCCAACGCCGACACCAAGCGATACGCCGACGCCGACACCAAGCGATACGCCAACCCCGACGCCGACGCCAACCCCGACGCCGACGCCAGCGCCAAGCGATACGCCAACACCAACGCCGACGCCGACACCAAGCGATACGCCAACACCAACGCCAAGCGATACGCCAACCCCGACGCCGACGCCAGCGCCAACGCCGACGCCGACACCAAGCGATACGCCAGCGCCAACGCCGACGCCGACACCAAGCGATACGCCAACGCCGACGCCAACGCCGACACCAAGCGATACGCCAACACCAAGCGATACGCCAACACCAACGCCAAGCGATACGCCAACCCCGACGCCGACGCCAACCCCGACGCCGACGCCAGCGCCAAGCGATACGCCAGCGCCAACGCCGACGCCGACGCCAACCCCGACGCCAACGCCGACACCAAGCGATACGCCAACGCCAACGCCAACGCCGACGCCGACACCAAGCGATACGCCAACGCCAACGCCGACGCCGACACCAAGCGATACGCCAACGCCAACGCCGACGCCGACGCCAAGCGATACGCCAGCGCCAACGCCGACGCCGACGCCAAGCGATACGCCAGCGCCGACACCAAGCGATACACCAACACCAACACCGACACCGACACCATCTGTTACGCCGACGCCGACGCCAAGCGATACACCAACACCAACACCAACGCCAACACCGACACCAAGCGATTCGCCGACGCCAACGCCGACACCGATTGCAGACAACGTTCCAGAAATCGACTTGTTCGACGGCACCGCTAACATCGCAGACAATATGGGAACAGTTAATTTCGGTACCGCCGTTTTAGGAACAGAGGTTGTCAAAAGCTTTACCGTGAAAAATACAGGCAGTGGCAACCTGACTCTCAACAATGCGATCGCCCTGCCAACAGGTTTCAGCTTAGTTAGCAGTTTTGGCAGTACAAACCTAACTCCCGGCAGCGAGACTACTTTCTCTGTCAAATTCGATGCAACTGCGATCGGCACTTATAGCGGTCAAATTTCGTTTGCCAACAGCGACAGCGATGAAGATCCCTTTGATTTTCAGATTTCAGGAACACGTCAACCTTTTGACACTACCCCGCCCACAGCAACGCTAAACCCAATTGCCAACATTTCGGCAGGCAGCAATAGCTTGACATTTACCGTAGAATATGCTGACAACACGGCTGTAGATGTCAGCAGCCTCGATAGCAGCGATATTCGGGTGACAGGCCCAAACAACTTCAGTCAGTTGGTGGCATTCTTAAGCGCGACTCCTGGCGGAAACGGCACGCCTCGGACTGCAACTTATCAAATTAACGCCCCCGGCGACAGTTGGGACGCAGCCGACAACGGGACTTACACTCTGCAATTAGCAGAATCTCAAGTTTTAGATACCAGCGGCAATGCAGCCACTGCTGTTAATTTGGGCAATTTCAACGTCAGCGCACCTGCATTAGATGCCGAGGTGACGCTAGCAGTTTCGCCCGAGGGCGCGATAGAAGACAGCAACAGCACGATCGCCTACACATTTACCCGCACCGACAGCATCAATTCGCCACTGTCTCAACCGTTGACAGTGAGTTTCTCGGTTGGCGGAACAGCTAGTTTTGCCAATGATTACACTCAGTCGGGTGCTACCGCTTTTAGTGCCACAACGGGCACAGTTGCGTTTGCAGCGAATTCCACAACCGCAGCAGTTACCCTAACTTTAGTTGCCGATACTGCTAATGAACCTAACGAGACAGTCGAACTAACTTTGGCAGCAGGAAGCGGCTACACTTCAGGCACAGCAGGCGCGGTGACGGCTGCCATTACCAACGACGATACTCCCCCTACCTATAATTTCAGTGCAGCTACCTTTAATGTGCCTGAAGGGAATGCTGCTAACACCACCAATGTCGTGACTGTGACGCGATCGGGAGATACATCTACAGCTTCAAGTGTAGATGTAGTCCTGGCAGCAGGTGCTGCCAATCCCGCAGCAATTGGCAGCGACGTGCAAGCAGAACCCATTACCGTTAATTTTGCAGTAGGGGAGACAAGCAAAACTGTACCGATTCAGGTATTGGGCGATGTCACTTACGAACCCGACGAGACAGTAGCGCTGTCATTTGCCAACTTCACCAACGGCGGAGTCGCGGGAACAGTCAACCCCACTGCCGTGCTCGCAATTCAAAACGATGATGCCGAGATTCGTGGCAGCAAGTGGAATGACTTAAACGGCAACGGCTTGCGAGACACTAACGAACTCGGCATAGCAGGTTGGACTGTCTTTCTCGACACTAACCAAAACGGCGTACTGGACGGCGGCGAAACTTCTACTACTACAGATGCTAGTGGCAATTACGCTTTTGGGGGTTTGCCCGCTGGCAACTATACCGTTGCCGAACAGTTGCAAGCCGATTGGCAGCAAACATTCCCCGGCATCACCGCAGGGGCGGCGACAAACTTTCTAATTCCCCTGCCAACTCGCCGAGACCACGTTTTCGATCGCACCCGCAATCGACTGTACATTACCACTAACAAGGGAACAGTAGAGCGATACGACTTCCGCGCTAACGCTTGGCTAGCACCCCTTAAGGTAGGCAATTCCTTAAACGGTGTCGATATTACCCCCGACGGCAGCGCTTTGTACGTTGCTGAAAACCAGCGCAGCGGAGTGCAGGGGTTCCTCCGCAAGGTTGACCTCAATACCGGTGCAGTTACTAACCTTCCGTACAATCTCAAAAGCCTCGAAAGCGGTTCCTGGGATGTGGCGATCGGGGCTAACGGCAAAGGAATGGTGAGTACGGGCTTTGAAGGTTCTGGTTGGACGCCATTTCGCGAACTCAACTTAGCTACCGATACTTTAACGCAGCGGTCGGATGCCGGTTCATCGTTTGGCGAAGTCAGACAGAACACGCACATCCACCGCAGCAGCGATCGCAGTCTGTTTTTCATGACTGAATCCAACATTTCCAGCGGCCCGATCTTTACCTACAACGGCACAACAAACACCTTTCCCAACCGCGCAGAAACAAACACATCTCACACCAGCACTCTATCTGCGGTCAGTCGCAACGGTGCCTTAATTGCTTTAGAGTTAGGGGCTGGCATTTCTATCCGAAACCCAAACCTCAGCCAAATTACCACCCTCAATAATGTAGACGGCGGCTTGGCTTTCGACCCAACCAAAGATATCCTCTATGCTGTGAATTCCACAACAAATCAAATCATCGCCTTTAATACAAATACTTGGACTCAGTTGTTCAGCCTCAATATTGGCGAAGATGTTCCTAACTCTACACCGTTTAACAACGGGGTGATGTCTGTCAGCGGTGACGGAAAATTTCTGTTTCTGTCCACTCCCAGCGGCGTGCGAATTTTGGGTTTGCCGGGGTCGAACGTTCCGCAAGCGCAAACAGTTAATCTTGCTGCGAATCAATTGGCTGAAAATGTCAATTTTGGCAACAGACAAACTGCACAGCTAAACGAAATTCGAGGTACAAAATGGAATGACTTAAATCGCGATCGCGCACAAAATGCTGGCGAACCAGGGATTCCAGGCTGGACTGTCTTTCTCGACACTAACCAAAATGGCGTATTGGACGCGGGGGAAACTTCTACCATAACGGATGCTAGTGGCAATTATTCCTTTGCGGGTTTGGCCGGCCTGAGAACTTATACAGTTGCGGAAGCGCTGCAACCCGGTTCGCAGCAAACGTTCCCCGGTCTCAGCGGCGCGCCGCCAAGCGTTCTGATTCCTGTTGCTAACGGTCGCGATCGCGTTTTCGACCCGACGCGGAATTTGCTTTACATCACGACCGGTGCGGGAACTGTGCAGCGGTACGATGTCGCCACGCAGACTTTGTTACCGCCGCTTGCGGTTGGCACTTCGTTAAACGGTGCTGACATTACTCTAGATGGCAGCGCTTTGTACGTTGCTGATAATCAAACTAGCGGGACGCAAGGTTTCATTCGCAAAGTAAATCTCGCTAGCGGGACTGTTACCAATATTCCTTACACTCTCGCTTTTGGAGAGGCCGGTGCTTGGGACGTGGCAATCGGTTCCAACGGCCGGGGAATGGTGAGCACAGGCTACAACGGTTCAGGTTGGGTGCCGTTCCGGGAACTCAACTTAGCTACCGATACTTTAACGCAGCCGTCGGGTGTCGGTTCGCCTGGCCAAGTCAGACAGAATACGCACATCCACCGCAGCAGCGATCGCAGTCTGTTTTTCATGACTGAATCCAACATTTCCAGCGGCCCGATCTTTACTTACGATGCTGTGACTAACACCTTTCCCACCCGGAATGAAACAGACTCTTTTCACGACGCTACTGTATCTGCGATTAACCGCAACGGTTCGCTAATTGCAATGGAATTAAACGATGGCATTTCTGTGATGGATCGCAATTTTAATGCTGTTGAAAATCTCGCTGGCGTTAACGGGGGGTTAGCCTTCGATCCAACGAGGGATATCCTTTACGCTGCTAATTCTGTTGCCGATGAGTTGATTGCTTACGATACCAATACTTGGGATGTATTATACCGCAGGAGTATCGGTGAAAATATTAATGCTTCCTCGTCATTTGTTAGTGGGGGAATGTCGGTTAGCGATAACGGACAATATCTGTTTTTGTCTACTCCTGCTGGGGTGCGGATGTTTAATTTGACTGGTACTGGGCTGCCGGAAAGCCACAAAGTAAATGTGGGTTTCGGTCAAATCGAGCAGGGAATGAACTTCGGCAATGCGATTTAGATTTTGTTTTGTTTCGATCGCACTTTTAAATTACCTCGTCAATTAAGGTCGATCGCTCTTTCATATATCGCTACATTACCACAGAAGTATCACTGGATGTGGCTATATGGGTTTGGGCATCGAGAATCATGGGAAACATATTGGTTGGCAGGGTGACAAGCAGGTTGAAAGCAAAGCTGCGTCAAGGTTTTGAGTTGAGTGACCAAGCGAAAAGATACGCTTGCTGTGCGTAAGTCAATAAAAGAGAGTGGCGATATCCCTTGAATCACGTTCAAGGGGATATCGGACAATCTTATGAGTCAATAAGCCTGTCCATAATGTACTATCTTTTTTGAGCTTCAGCGGCTTCAATGCTTTTACAATCAAGGTTCCATAGCCGTTGTCACCCCTCAAGAAAAATCCTCTTCCTTCCTTATTCCTTATTCCTTTTTCGGTTAACTCCCCAGCATTTGCAGCTTGTACAAACTGGCATACAACCCTTGTTGCTGCAACAATTCTTCGTGGCTGCCAGATTCTACTAACTGCCCGCGTTTGAGCACTAAAATACGATCGACATTTCGGATAGTCGAGAGCCTGTGGGCAATAATTATCGCCGTTCTGTCCGCCATCAAACGCTCTAGAGCTTCTTGAATTAAAGCTTCCGTCCCCACATCCAAACTAGCAGTTGCCTCGTCTAGAACTAAAATACTGGGATTGCGAATAGCGGCACGAGCAAACGCTAATAATTGCTTTTGTCCCCCCGAAAGATTCGTTCCCCGTTCCCGCAATTGCGTATCATAACCTTGAGGCAACTGTTCGATTAAACGGGCAACATTTGTCTTTTCTGCTGCTGCTTGAATTTCCTCAATCGAGTAACTTTCTCCCAGGCTGATATTGCTCTTCACGTCACCAGCAAATAGAAAGCCATCTTGGATAATCACGCCTATGTGCCTGCGTAACTCTGCTTGAGGCAAATCCCGAATATCCACATGATTAACCAGAATCCGTCCTCGGCTAGGTTCGTAAAGGCGGCACAGGAGACGGATAATCGAACTTTTGCCCGCACCAGTGGGGCCGACTAATGCTACTTTTTCGCCGGATTTGATGGTGAAATTGAGGTTTTGCAGGACATATTCGTCTTGTTTGTAAGCAAACCACACGTTGTCAAATTGGATTTCTCCCGATTCTGAATTCTGCGATTTGGCATTTTCTCCCTCCCTTAGCAAGGTGGGATTGGGATTGTTAGGCACTAAACGATATTCTGAACTTGCTGGATTTTGATGATTATCTGGCAATTCTCGATCGAACGGAGACAAGTTGTAAGCCGTTGCCTCTGGATGTCCAGTTATCAACAACGGTGAATAACCTGCCCTTCTTCCCTCTTCCCTCTTCCCTCTTCCCTCTTCCTTCTTCCCTCTCCCTTCAAACATCCGTGTATCCGTGTCAAAATCCGTGTTGTGCCCTTCCTTCTTCCCGCTAGTTGGATCTTTAATTTCGATCGGTTCGTTGAGAATATCGCTAATGCGTTCGACAGCGGTAAATCCTGCTTGAATTGCAGTGAATTTCTCAGCAAATTGCCGCAGCGGATCGAATAGACGCTGAGCAAATAAAATGAATGCAGAGAGAGTACCGAAGTTAAGATTACCAGCTAAAACCCTTTGACCCCCCATCCACAAAACGGCTGCAATCGCTACTAAAGCAATCCATTCTAATGTCGCAGATACGGCTGAGTCGTAAAATATAGTTTTGTCAACTGCTTTAATGTAGCGTTTATTCGTGACGCGAAACAATTCCGAGTTGAATCTTTCGCGGCGGAATAGCTGCACTACGCCAATACCAGTCAAGTTTTCTTGCAGTTGGGCGTTGAGCTCGGAAAGTTCTTCTCTGGTATTGTAATTTGCTATGCGATATTGGTACTGGAAATAAACTATGACTGCGGTAATTGGTATCATCATCAGCACCAACATTAAAGCTAGTTGCCACTGCATGGTAAACATGAAAATGGCAATTACTAAAATTGAAAATAAATCGCTGACAATGCCGATCGCCCCTGAAGAGAAAACCTCTCCCAAAGCTTCCACATCGCTGGTGAGGCGAGTCATCAGTTTACCGACAGGAGTGCGATCGAAAAATCTCACTGCTAGCGATGTGACGTGGGCGAACAAATCATTTCTAATATCTGTAGTAATTATTTGCCCTACTTTCGTGACTAAATAGCCTTGAAGTGATTGCAGTGCTAATCTAAGTGTTATAGTTAGCATGAGCAAAATAGCCAAAATATTCAATGCAGCAGATAAAGGCACTCCCCGCAGGAATTCGTAGGTAGGTTCCGCGCGAATTACCGAAATTGCCTGTCCGATGAGAATGGGTTGAATTGCTCCTGAGACTGCTAGCGGTACTAATAGTACGATCGCAATAATCAGCAAGCGTTTGCTGCGGGTTGCGTAAGATGCCAACCTCATGAATAACCGCCAGTCTGTTTCCTGGCCGGATTTGTTTTTGGTGTCTGCTACTGGTGAGGAAATTGTCATTGATGGCAAAAACTGTACAATATATCTAAGTAATAATTGTAACAAATAGAATCAATATTTGACACTAATATCAGTAACAGGCAAGATGGCTGTTTCACAAAGAGTGTTTTCTTGTAACAGTAGGTTGGGTTGAGGAACGAAACCCAACTAAAATGTTTGTTGCCCGCCAAAGTGGTACTATAATCTAATGTTAAAGGTTATACTGTCATCATGCAAGAAATAGAGACAGCCCGATTGTATCTGAGACAATTTACGCCAGACGACTTAGATGAGCTGTACCGCATCTACAGTGATGCAGAAATAATGAAATACTTGAGAGGAGTTAAAACTAGAGAAGGAACAGAAATCGCCCTTCATACCATGCTCAAAAGTTGGGAAGAAAAAAACTTCGGAATGTGGGCTTTAGTACATAAAATAGAGCGTAAAATGATTGGTCGCTGCGGACTGGTTTTTCTGGACAAGACACCGGAAGTTGAGTTGGGCTATGCGCTAGACAAAGTTTATTGGAATCAAGGATTGGTGACAGAGGCATCTTTTGCTAGTCTAAATTATGGATTTAAAATATTAAACTTGGAGAGAATAGTTGCGATCGCCCGACGCGAAAATATCGCCTCCCAGCGGGTCATACACAAAGTGGGCATGAAATATGAAAAAAACGCTCATTATTACGAAACTGATGTACTATATTACTCTATCTCGCGAGAAACCTACGAGTCAAAAGTAGTTTTGTAGGGTGTGCGTTGCACACCTTACTGCATTTAAATTACTCACACTGCAAATTGGCATTATGGCCTGCTGAAAACTACGAAGTCCTTTGCAATTGCTTGTTAACTTTTTGAATTTTCTTAGCAAAATACTCTTGTCTGTGTCCCAATCTTTTAGCCACGTCCAACCCTTTTTGATAGGATTCCAAAGCTTTATCGTAAGCCTTCATCTCTTGATAAACTTGACCGATATTGTCATAAGTGTTCATCAATCCGTAGAAATTGTAAGCCCGCTCTTCTAACAGCAACTGCATTTGATAAATCCGCAAAGTCGGCTCCCATTGCTTTTGCGATCGATAAAGTAAAGCTAATTTATCCAAAGCTTCGCTAGCTTGGGCATACTGTTGAATGGGGACGGCTAAATTGTAGGCTTCCTGATAGTATTGAGCGGCTAAATTGATTTGACCTATGGTTTGGTAATCGCTGGCGATCGCAATTTTTAGCGGTGGTATAGCGCTGGGATTTTGTAAGTTAAGATACACTGATGATAGTTTTTCCCTGGCTGCGATCGCCTTTAGGGGTTGTTTCGACTGTTGGTAAACATAGGCCAACTGTCTCAGAGTATCTACCTCAGTTGGAGGAGTTACAGGCTGCGGCGGCGCACCGTTTCCCGCAACAACAGCAGAATTTTGCACAGCAGAATTAGCAGCAAATAAAGCGCGGTTTTCCTGAATTAAAGTAGCCAATTCCTCATACACGGGAGCCGCTTTATCGTAACTCAACCAATTGATGTGAATAAGCCCGATCGCCTTCAAAATCTGACCTTGGGCCAATATATCTTGGTTTTGGCGCGCATTTTCGAGAATTTCTTGGTAAACTTCTACAGTCGGGCCTTTAGCGCGCACCTGCTGAAAAGCCGCAGCGAAGGCGGGGAGCAACTCAGTATTAAGTGGTACTTGTGATTTGACTTCTTTTTGAATTGCTTGCAACCGTTTGGTAATAAGCTGTAGTTCGAGGTTTTTACCGTTACTCCAAGCAACACTTCCCACCCGACTCAAAGCAGCAATTTCCGCCGCCGGGCCCAGATACCTCCGCAGCCGCAATTCTCGGAACCAAATTTCAAAAGCACCGGCGCCGTCTCCAGCTTGCAGTTTAGCCGCTGCTTCTAAGTTTAACTCTTCCAAAGCCGCTGTCAGTTCGTCCCGCTGAGTGCTGCTCAAAGATTCATTAGCGGGAGTTAGGGGATCGGGTGTGGTAATTTCTAGAGGATTAGGAGAAAATTGATCGAGGGCTGGTGGATTAGTTTGGGCGCTAGCAATAGAACCAGCACACAGCCACAGGAAAAGCAAGCACCCAATTGGTACAGAACTTCTCATTCTCAAAATTTGGTTGCCGCGATTCGGCATTCCTTCTCGAAACATCAAGTTTTGCATATCTACAAAACGGTATAAATTATGTCACAAAGATGGCACAAAAGTAAACAGTTCAACAAGAGCAACAAAATAAATGTCACCGTGCTGAGCAATTATTGGCATTTAAAGACGCTGGGCGAGCGTATTTTACGCTTATTTAGTCTAGCCCTAATTCTCTTAACTGTTTGCACAGCTTGCGCCCCCCCTCCCGCAGTTGCAAAAGACCGCTCTTTTCCAGAAATGTCCCTCGAATTTTTGGGCGAGTACGAATTGCCAAAAATGAATTTTGAAGGAGTACCAGTCGGCGGTTTGTCAGGAATTACCTACGATCCCAAAGGTATTAGCGCAGTCACTTCCAAAGCTTATCGCTTTTACGCTCTTTCCGACGACCCCAGCGAAAACGGAGAAGCCAGATTTTACAGTCTCCGACTCGACCTCACATCAAGTGACCCCGCCAATATTCGCCTGAAAAAAGTTACCGTTGACGGCGTTACCTCCCTCAAAAAAGCAGACGGTGAAACCTTCTCTTGGGGTTCCATAAATCCCGAAGGCATCGCCCTTTCTCCCCGCAATTCAGTATTTGTCGCCAGCGAAGGCGTTACTCATGTGGGCATCCCTCCTTTTCTCGGAGAATTCGACCTCAAAACAGGACAAATGCGGGGAAATTTGCCGATTCCAAAGCGGTATATTCCCGATGCCAGCGATGAAAAACAGCAGCAAGGAGTGGTGGAAAATTTAGGTTTTGAATCTTTAACCATCGACCCAGAAACCTTTAGTCCAGGCGGTCTCGATCCGTTTCGTTTGTTCGCAGCTACGGAAGCGCCGTTAAGGCAAGATTTAGACCCCGAACAGGCAAGCAAACTCCGTATTTTACATTATGTCATCGTCGATAAAACGCCGCAATTAGTATCGGAGAATCTTTACAACTTAGACCAAGTTCCCATGACTATTTTGAACGGTTTAACAGAATTAGTAACTGTCGGTGGCGGTCAGATTCTGAGTTTAGAACGTTCTTTTGGGCTGTCGGGATACAGCGCTAGGATTTATCAACTAGCGGTTGGGGCGGC
This sequence comes from Microcoleus sp. D3_18a_C4, assembly GCF_036702415.1. Taxonomy (NCBI): domain Bacteria; kingdom Bacillati; phylum Cyanobacteriota; class Cyanophyceae; order Oscillatoriales; family Microcoleaceae; genus Microcoleus; species Microcoleus sp. D3_18a_C4. The sequence continues at coordinate 14,497 of NZ_JAUBTI010000057.1, forward strand.
TACAGATACTTCGAGAATCCAGAGTTTTAAAGGGCGAGTGGCCGTCGAACCTGTTAAGAAAAAGTTGCTCCTAGACTTAAGCGAACTCGGAATCCCGCTGTACAATTTAGAAGGGATGACCCTCGGCCCGCGCTTGCCAGATGGCAGCCAGAGTTTAGTTTTGGTCAGCGATGACAATTTTGATGAAGCGCAGAAAACTCAGTTTCTTTTATTTAGCTTGAAGGGCAAAGGTTAGGTAATAAGGGCGGGCTAGAAGCCCACCCCACCCCACAATAAGATTTATTATTTGTGAAACAGGCATCTTGCCTGTAGATCAAAACAGTACAATAAGATTCACTCTTTGTGGAACAGGCATCTTGCGCTAGAAGCCCACCCCACAAAAAGATTTATTCTTTGTGAAACAGACCCGAAAGCCTGTTGAGGAAAACCGTACAATAAAATTCACTCTTTGTGGAACAGGCATCTTGCCTGTTCCTAAAAAAGTTAAATCACATTTATCCACCTATAAAATACCCTAATTATGCCAAATCGTAAGACTTTACCATTACCAGAACTCGAACTTTCATACCTAGAATGGCAGCCAGAAAGTGTGTCCGAAAAATCTCCCCGTTTGCTGCTGTTACACGGTTTAGCAGATAGTGCGTGTGTCTGGACTAACTTGGGCAATTACTTGTCCAACCGCTATCATATTGTAGCGCCAGATATGCGCGGTCACGGAGAAAGTAGCAAACCAAAAATCGGCTATACTTTTGAAAGTGCGATCGCAGATTTAGAAGCTTTGATGGCACATCTCAACTGGCCAGACGCCCACATTTTAGGACATTCTTGGACGGGCAAACTAGCAGCGATTTGGGCGAGGCAAAATCCCGATCGCTTTTGCAGTATGATTTTAGTAGACCCCATCTTCATCACCAAAATGCCTGCGGCGATGAAACTCACCCTGCCAATTGTTTACCGAAAATTAGACTGTCTCAAATGTGTGGGCCCGTTTGCGACTTTATCCCAAGCAGAAGCAGCAGCAAAACAATCGGGAGAATACGCAGATTGGAGTGACTTGCAGCAAATGGTATTCCAACAGCAAATCGAAGAAAAATCGGACGGAAGTTGGGGCAGTAAATTTGCGATTGCAGCCAGAAATCAGATATTTGCAGAAGTGATGAAAGTTGCCGGTTTAACTGAAAATATTGATATCCAGACTTTGTTTGTACAGCCGGAAAAAGGCGTAAATCGCATGGCTTGGCAAATGCAGCCATACAAGACATACTTGAAAAATCTTACCGTTGCAAAAGTACCGGGGAATCACTGGTCTTTTTTGACTCAACCGGAAACTTTTAATCAAACTGTGGCAGATTTTTTAGAGGGCACAAGACAGTGAATTTAGAAATTATCGCACATCGGGGATTTTCGGCGATCGCCCCGGAGAATACTTTAGCAGCTTTTGAACGGGCGATCGCCCGTGGATCTCATTCGATCGAATTTGACATCCAGCTATCCGCCGATAACGTACCGGTGATTTTTCACGACGCAACATTAGATAGAATCACTGGAGTTTCTGGCAAAGTTAGGGAAAACACTCTGTCTCAATTGCAGACACTTAATGCGGGAAAATGGTTTAGCGATGAATTTTCACAAGAAAAAATTCCTACCTTAAAAGAATCATTAGCTATCCTCAAAAATGTTGACAAATTTCTTTACTTTGATGTCAAACCGCACTGCGAATGGTCGGATGCAGAAGTCGCGGATTTTGTCAATACTTTGAAGGGCGAAGAAATCCAACACAAATGCGTTATTACCTCTTTTAACGATAAATTTCTGGAACAAGTGCGGCGGCTATCTGGCGATTTGGCGATCGGACACATTGTTGCTAATCTAGAAGCATACAAAACTCAATTTGCTCAAGCTGTGGCGCATCAGGATAATGTGATTAGCAGTCAGTATCGCGTGTTGCTGGAAAACACCGCACTAATTCAAGAAAGCCGGAGTCAGGGAGTTGACATTGTGGCCTGGACGGTGGACGATCGAGCGGATATGCAAAAGTTAATTGATTTGGGTATAACGCGGATAGTCACTAATTGTTTGATATGATCTTTTTAACTTGATATCTTGCATCATTATTAAGAACGGGCAAGATGCCCGTTCCACAAAACTCAATATATCTTGCACCATTATCAAGAACGGGCAAGATGCCCGTTCCACAAAACTCAATTAATAGATGAATTACTTTCGCAAAAGCATCCACGAAATGTCTGGCTATGTGCCGGGGGAACAGCCACCGCTAGGCACAAAAATTATTAAACTAAATTCTAATGAAAATCCCTATCCGCCTTCTCCCAAAGCCTTAAAAGTGCTTCAGGAAATAGACGGAGAAATGCTGCGGCGCTATCCCGATCCAACGGGCAAAGTTTTCCGCATTGCTGCTAGTCAAGTTTTGGGAGTTGCTGACGATTGGATTATTGTAGGTAACGGCAGCGATGATTTATTAAACTTGATAGTTCGCGCTGTGGGGGAATCTGGGAAACAAATTGTTTGTCCCGCGCCAACCTATGTATTGTACCGCACTTTGGCAGAAATTCAAGATGCAGAATTTATTGAAGTTCCTTATCCCGATGACTACAAGTTACCAGTCGATTTGCTAATAGCAGCCCAGGGTGCAGTGACATTTATAGCTTCGCCAAACAGTCCATCGGGAACCGCCATATCTGTTGCCGATTTGGAGAAACTGGCTAAAGAGTTATCGGGCATTCTTGTCATCGACGAAGCTTATGTAGATTTCGCCGAAGATAATGCTTTGAACTTGACAAAAAAGTACAGTAATGTTATAGTTTTGAGGACGCTTTCAAAAGGTTATTCCCTAGCAGGATTGAGGCTTGGTTTTGCTATAGCAAATCCGGCGCTGCTGGCAGAATTAAATAAAATCAAAGACAGCTATAATGTGGATGCTTTAGCTTATGCAGTGGGGGCGGCTGCGATCGCCGATCGAGACCACAAAACAGCCAACGCCGAAAAGATTAAGGCTTCGCGAGCAAAACTAGCCGTTAGCTTCCAGGAATTAGGCTTTGAAGTTTGGCCCTCGCAAACCAACTTTTTGTTAGTTAGGCCACCAAACGGCGATGCAGAAAGAATTTATCAAACACTGAAAGTACGGGGAATATTGATTCGATATTTCAATCAGCCGCGATTAGAAGACAAATTGCGGATTAGTGTAGGTACGGAGGAACAGAATCAAATATTGGTTAAAACTTTGAAAGAAATCCTTTAATTAGGATTTACGCATGGGCGTCCAGAAACCGGGTTTTTTTACGAAAATACTTCTAGTCTACCCGCAGATTCGGTAAAAAACCCGGTTTCTTTGTCGGAGTGCGATCGCGAACTGTGTAATCTAAAATCTAAAATCGGATGACACGATCGTCGCCCTTTCACGGATAATTATTAGGATTATCAATAGCCAACCCTGCCGACAGAGCAATATCCAGCAATCTGTTGTCCGCCGAAACAAAAATTAGTCGAGTTTCTGGCATTGATGTTAAAACAGATTGAACGCGCAAAGCAGCCGCCAATTGCACAGCATCATAAGCCCGCAGTGGATATTGAACAATCAGTTCACCCGCCCTTTCAACCAGTGCCAGATCAACTTCGATAACTCTATACCGACTATTGAATTCAGAGCGAAACTTTGCAATAAGTGCAGCAACTTCCGCAGCAGTTATACCGCCCTCACGTTGTCTGCGTGCAAAAGCACTAAGAACTTCCACCCAGGTGATGCGGACTAGAAGCAGCGAGTTACCAGTCTGGGAATCCGTGAGCGTTTTTATCCAAGGGCTGCCAATTTCAACCACATATCTTTTGATGAGGGCGCTGCTATCCAAAAAATAAATGTTTACCACGGGCCGCGATCCTCGATAATCATTTCTGATAGAGGCTTGCCCGGTTTGGCCCCTAACCTTTTAGCCAATTCATACACATCTTCATCGGTGACAGCCTCGACGTTATCGGGATTGTTAGGTAGTGGAGTCACCAATCCTCGGTCAACTAAAAACTGGATTGCCAATTCTGCCTGCTTTTTTGGATCATCTGGCCAGAGTTGAATCTGCACAGTTTCCCCATCATTCAATGACAAAGGACTCAAGGGACGAAAAACCCCGTTTTCGTAGATAGCAGTAATAGTTTCTGGCATAATTAGCCTCTTAATTAAATGCTTTGACTTATTGTACTTTAACTCAAAACTATTTCTTGTTTTCTTGTTCCCAGGCTCTGCCTGGTAACACAGACCCGGAGGCTCAGCCTCCTATTTTCCTTCTCCAAAAGCGAGGCAGAGCCTCTAGATATCAGTTCCCAGGCAAAGCCTAGGAACCAGTGAAATGCGCGACAGCTTACTTCGTTGCCACCACAGCCAAATTCCAAGCCAAGCGCTTCATCAAAGGCAACTTCTTCAAAAATCCATCCCACCCTTCCAACCGAGAGTATTCCGGTTTCAATCTCTCTTCTTCAATGATAATCTTTTTCCAATAACGCTCCTCATTGGGATGCACTTTTTCTATCAAATAAAAGCGCAAAAAAATCCAAAGCGATGTCAGCCAAAACGTATCGTAAGCCGTCTTGGAAAACAAAGACTTGACAAAATTCACAATATTAATATCCAAAGGAGTTTCATCCTCCGTTCGCACCTCAGTAGCCATCCTGCGGTAAACATTAATAACCGGATTGTGCTTCATCGGGTCCCAGAAACAAGCTTTTCCCCCCGGTTTTAGTACCCGGTGCATTTCGCGAATAGCCTTTTCCGGTTCCGGCAAATGGTGCAACAAATTAGAAGCATAAACAATATCAAAACTATTGTCCGGGAAATCTAGCGCCATTGCATTCACCGTGCAGCCCTCTATTTTGACGCCGTTTTTCTCTGCCAATTTCAGAGCAACTTCTACCATTCCCTGAGAATAGTCGGCAGCCACACAATTTGCACCTTTTTTAGCAAAATAAACGCTGTTTTCTCCCGCGCCGCAGCCTAAATCTAACAGCCGTTTGCCTGTAATATCGCCCATTTGCTGGACGATAAATCTATTTTCTGGGGCGGTGCAAGCTTCAAAGTAATCATTAACTCGAATGCCGTCAATATCGATTGTGGATGCCCAAGCATCGTGGAATTGCCGCTCTTTTTTTAAAGTTTCGTCTTGCATTTTTCAAGAGTTGGTTATTGGTAAAAAAAAGTAATTTTAAACCGCAGATAAACGGGGATTAACGCAGATTTATTTAGATATATCTGCTGTTATGTGCGTTCGTCTGCGGTTTGTTTCAAGAAAAATGGCTGACAATAAATTTATCAGCGCTGTGCTTCTGCAACAACTTGATTTCCGATCGGAGTTGGCTGTTCCGAGGATTTTTCCGTAGTATGCTGCAATGCCTGATACAGGCGATTTAAAGCGCTGATGTATGCTTCTGCAGAGGCTACGATAATGTCGGTATTTGCTGAGTGACCGGAAAATACTTTGCCTTCGTGGCGCAAGCGAATTGTTACTTCGCCGATCGCATCTATGCCCGCTGTTACCGATTGTACAGAAAACTCGATCAACTCGTTCGGTACGTTTACCACCCGGTTAATTGCCCTGTAAATTGCATCTACAGGCCCAGTGCCGATCGCAGCATCGGTCAATTCTTCGCCCGCCGGATTCCGTACAGTGACAGTTGCTGTCGGGCGAGATTTGTCGCCGCAGGAAACTTGCACCAATTCTAAGCGGAATAGTTCCGGTGCTTGGTGCACTTCGTTGTTGGCGATCGCCTCTAAATCCCAATCAGTAATCTCTTTTTTCTTGTCTGCCAAATCTTTAAACTTGACAAAAGCCTTATTTAGCTCATCGTCGGCCATTTGAAAACCCAACTCTTTCAAGCGAGTGTGAAATGCGTGGCGCCCGGATAATTTACCCAACACGATTTGATTTTCAGTTAAGCCGATCGACTCAGCGTCCATAATCTCGTATGTCCGCTTATTTTTCAGCACTCCGTCTTGGTGAATTCCCGACTCGTGGGCGAAAGCATTTGCCCCGACAATCGCCTTATTTGGCTGCACCAACATCCCCGTCAAAGTGGAAACCAAGCGCGAGGTTTTGTAAATTTGGCGCGAGTCAATATTTGTCAGCGGTTCCTCAGAATCCGCAGCCCTTCCCAAGAACGGATTATAATATTGACGCCGCACGTAAAGCGCCATTACCAACTCTTCCAGAGCCGCATTGCCCGCGCGTTCGCCAATCCCGTTAATCGTGCATTCTAACTGTCTGGCGCCATTTTTCACAGCTTCCAAAAAGTTAGCAACAGCCAATCCTAAGTCATTGTGACCGTGCACCGAAATAATTGCGCGATCGATATTCGGCACATTTTCCTTAATTCCCCGAATCAAAGCCCCAAACTCGCTGGGAGTCGTGTAGCCTACAGTATCGGGAATATTAACAGTAGTGGCACCGGCTGCGATCGCCCGTTCTAGAACCTGATACAAAAACTCCGGTTCCGATCGACAAGCATCTTCCGGCGAAAACTCCACATCATCCACAAAAGACTTAGCGTAAGCCACCATTTCCGGCACAATTTCCAGAACCTCAGCCCGCGTCTTTTTCAGCTTATACTCCAAGTGAATATCAGACGTAGCCAGAAACGTATGAATTCGCGAATTTACGGCTGGTTTCAGAGCCTCGGCTGCTGTTTTAATATCCTCCTTTCTCGCCCTTGCTAAACCGCAAATTGTCGGCCCATTTTCTGTGCCCACCGATCGGGCTATTTTTTGGACTGCCTCAAAATCTCCCGTGCTGGTGAAAGGGAAACCCGCTTCAATCACATCCACGCCCAATCTCGCTAACTGGCGGGCAATAGTCAGCTTTTCATCCACATTCAGAGATGCACCCGGAGATTGTTCTCCGTCCCGCAAAGTCGTATCGAAAATAATAATCCGGTCTTGACTTGGTTGAGTTTTCATAGCTCTAAAAAAGTGTTTTCCTGATTCTTACTTGTCCGTTTTTCTAGATTTTTAGCCTCCAGTCAGTCGATTTTAGATTTTAGATTTTAGATTTTAGATTTACTCCACAGATGAATCTGGGAACTTGAACCTTAGTCTAAAATTTTGGGCTACTGGCGACTCCTATCGGAAAGCAAGTATGCGTTTTTGGGCGGGGTCACCAGTCCCCTGTCTCGCGCCAATAACGAATAATTAATAACCCATAACCCATAACTACTGACTAATGACTAATAACTACTGACTAATGACTAATAACTACTGACTAATGACTACTGACTAATGACTACTGACTAATGACTAATAACTACTGACTAATAATCCATCTTCTCGATATGTTCCCTAATTTCATTTAGGTCTATATACCTATCTGTAGCATTTCGTAACTCTCTAGCAATCATTCCTTCGGTGGATACCACAGTAATATGAGTATTTTTCGATCGCAGCAGCTCGATCGCCCGCTCAAAATCTCCATCGCCGCTAAACAGCACAACTTGGTCGTACTGATCCACGGTATTAAACATATCAACCACAATCTCTATGTCTAAATTAGCCTTTTGAGAATATCTGCCCGAAGCATCGTCGTAATATTCCTTAAGAATTTTAGTGCGAACCGTGTAACCCAGACTGATCAAAGCATCTCGAAATCCCCTTTGATCTTGGGGGTCTTTCAGGCCCGTATACCAGAAAGCATTGATCAAGATGACATTCGGCTGCGAAGTTTTGAAATATTCGAGCACCCTGCGAGGATCAAAAAACCAACCGTTCTTTTGTTGAGCGTAGAACATATTGTTCCCGTCCACAAAAATAGAAAGGCGGTTCATTAAGTTTGTCATAGAAACTTAGACCTAATAATTGTAGAAAGAAGTTAATCTAAATATCACATTTTAGCAACATGGAGCTAACTGAGGCAATAGATTAGACTTCAGAAAACTCCATCTCCCCAGTATTTCATATTTTCGGCTCTACCGCCAGAGGGTTCTTTTAACCCTGCTTGCATTTGAGCGAGGGGCCCTCACAAACTATACGCCTAGTAACTCAATACCGGCTGCCGTGTCAAGGTTAATGGCGCCTTCAAACTACCGCGCCCACCGCCCTACCGCCTCTTCAGGCATACGCCCAGCGCATAGCAGTAGATTTTGCTCCCTGATTTCATAGCGCAGACTACCTCCGCTTAAGCCTTTTTGCTTTCAAGAGCCCAGCGAGCTAACTCTGTCCGGTTGTGCAGACCTGTTTTGCCCAGCATATTGCTGACGTGGCTTTCGATAGTCCGCTGGCTGACATTCATCACGTCTGCGATCTGGCGGTTTGCCATACCCTGCGCTAGCAACTGTACCACCTTTAACTCAGTGGGAGTCAATTCGACATTGCGGCGCGCCTTAATTTTTGTGCCACTCTCTATACCGGGATTTGAGTGGCGAATCAAGCGGGAGGCAGCTTTCAGAGAAGATTCCACTTGGGCTACCAGTTCTTCTGGTTCAAAAGGCTTGACTATATAAACGTCAGCCCCAGTGCTCAAGCCTTTTACTCGGTCTGAACTTTGACCTTTTGCCGACAAGAACAGAACCGGAATCCAGCTAGTGCGAGGGTCTTCTCTGATGTGTTTGACTAAAGTGTAGCCGTCCATTTCCGGCATCATCACGTCGCAGATAATCAAGTCGGGAACTTCTTGTTCTAGTTTTTCCAGAGCGTCTCTGCCGTTTTCTGCTGTAATGACGTTGTAACCCCGAAACTCCAAGTAGTCCTTGACGAGCAAGATCAAGTTCGGGTCATCGTCAACCAGCATCAGCCGTTTTTGCTCTCCTGAATTATTGTCCTTTGTCATGTTTATTCCCGCTAAAGTATCCCGCACACTTCCTTGTTTTCACTTCGGTTTTTTCTTTCAGTCCCCCGCCACCAGGCTGGGAGTGGAGGACGACGATCGACTGAAGGGATGGCGGTGAGGGAAAGCGGGGCGGGTATTACCGCTTTCCAACCTATAATTGACGGCTGTTTGTGAGTGTCTTACGACCTGGAATGCAGCCCAAACCTGTAATGGACGATCGCCCTGTCAAGATCAGCCTTGATTGATTGGAGATTCCCTAACAGAGCCCAAGTTAAATATTTAATCTCGATCGGTTCAATTTCAGGTTAATGCCCCGGTTTTAAATGATACTTCTGATATAGAGAAATTTAAGCAGACTCCCTACTTACGTATTTAACTGTTTCTAGTGTAGTTTGGCAACCTGCTTAGTGTCGGCCACTGAGAAATTTTTGCACAAAATTTCACAGTTCATCCGATCGATTTTTTTTACTGTACCTTTTGAGAAACACAAGGAACACGGGAAGGCGCACAGGGAAGACAAGAACCTAACTACAGTTTTATTGAGCTGTAGCAGGTGCGATCGCCCGGACGCCAAACTGTCTCAAATTCTCACCCTTAACCTTAAATTTAACACTTTACCTATAACCCTGTACTTTAAACAGCGCTATACTTAAATGTTTTGCTGTGCATCAGGAGGCACAGGCAAAGGATGAGTTAAGAAAGCGTATTCTTGAACGACCTTTGAGTTTAGGAGATGTTCCTGAATAATTCTCTCAATGACGGGGGGAGTAACGTCGCGATACCACACTCCGTCTGGATAGACTACCATAATCGGGCCAGACGCGCACACTCGCAGGCAATTGGCTTTGGTGCGAAAGACGCAGGTTGGTCGAGTGGCACTTGGCTTGTCGAGCCCCAATTCTTGCAAGCGTTTTTTTAAGTAATTCCACGCCTCCAGACTGGTTTGCCGATCGCAGCACTTGGGCACGGTTTGGTCGGCACAGATAAAAATATGCCGCTCGATTTGAGGGATTCCCAGGCTTTGGACGCAAGCGCTCAAGCCTTGGCTGCAAGATTCATCGTTATTTTCAAGCATTTTATTCATTCGTCAACAGTAATTGGTTAGCGATCGAAAGTCATCATCACAGCCCCCACTCCCAGGGCTGTTTCATTCTCACCAAAAACATGAATTTTGACTCTGTAGGGGTAGTGCCCCCGTGCCTACCCCCCCGTGCCTACCCCCCCGTGCCTACCCCCCCGTGCCTACCCCCCCGTGCCTACCCCCCCGTGCCTACCCGCCACAGACGACTGCACAGGCGTTTGGGACATGGGGGCAGCCACGGGGGGCAGCCCCTACAGAGAATGAAACCGCCCTGCACTCCCCCCTCTCCTTCGCTCCAACTCATTCTCGGTTCGGGAACCCGTACTGACAACTAAGTTGCGATCGCCCCTGACTAAAGCTAAATTAGCACTCAGGAGCCGAGAGTGCTAATATGTCAGTTGTAAGTAGTCCGCTGTTGCTTTCATCGTGACCCCTGACGACTGACTCACGACAATCTGTAATCTGGAGATTTATTTATGGCAGCAGTATCACTGAGTGTTTCTACCGTTAAACCGTTAGGCGAGCGCGTGTTCGTGAAAGTAAGCGCTAGCGAAGAAAAAACCGCCGGCGGCATCCTTCTGCCCGACACAGCTAAGGAAAAGCCCCAAGTAGGCGAAGTCGCGGCCGTGGGCCCCGGCAAGCGCAATGACGACGGCAGCCGCACAGAAATGGAAGTCAAAGTCGGCGACAAAGTTCTCTACTCGAAGTACGCCGGCACCGACATCAAACTCGGCACTGACGAATACGTCTTGCTTGCAGAAAAAGACATTCTGGCGATCGTTAACTAATTAATCATTAGTCATCAGTCCTTAGTCATCAGTCATTAGTTTAAAGCGAACGCCGCCAAACAACTAATGACACGGGGCAAATGACTAAAATCCATCATCCCCAATCCAAAATCTCAAACCCTCAAATCCCCAAAAACTATGGCTAAGCGTATCATCTACAACGAAAATGCACGTCGCGCCCTCGAACGCGGTATGGACATTTTGGCCGAAGCAGTGGCCGTAACCCTCGGCCCCAAAGGCCGTAACGTGGTTCTCGAAAAGAAATTCGGAGCTCCTCAGATCGTCAATGACGGTGTTACCATCGCCAAAGAAATCGAACTAGAAGACCACGTAGAAAATACAGGCGTTGCCCTGATCCGTCAAGCAGCTTCCAAAACCAACGACGCAGCAGGCGACGGCACCACAACTGCTACCGTTTTGGCTCACGCAATGGTCAAAGAAGGTTTGCGTAACGTAGCAGCCGGCGCAAATGCGATCGCCCTCAAGCGCGGTGTTGACAAAGCAACCACGTTTTTGGTAGAAAAAATTGCCGAACACGCCAAACAAGTAGAAGATTCCAAAGCCATCGCTCAAGTCGGCTCCATCTCTGCTGGTAACGACGATGAAGTCGGTCAAATGATTGCCAACGCAATGGACAAGGTGGGCAAAGAAGGCGTGATTTCCCTGGAAGAAGGGAAGTCGATGACCACCGAATTGGAAATCACCGAAGGGATGCGCTTCGACAAAGGCTACATTTCTCCCTACTTCGTCACCGACACCGAACGGATGGAAGCGATTCTCGAAGAACCCTTCATCTTGCTGACAGACAAGAAAATCGCTCTGGTACAAGATTTAGTACCTGTGCTCGAACAAGTAGCTCGTTCCGGCCGCCCGCTGTTGATCATTGCAGAAGACATTGAGAAAGAAGCTCTAGCTACCCTCGTTGTCAACAAACTGCGCGGTGTGTTGAACGTGACTGCTGTTAAAGCACCCGGTTTTGGCGATCGACGCAAAGCCATGTTAGAAGATATCGCCGTATTGACCGGCGGTCAACTAATCACCGAAGATGCCGGTTTGAAACTGGAAAATACCAAGCTCGACATGATCGGCAAAGCTCGCCGCATCACCATCACCAAAGACAGCACCACAATTGTTGCCGAAGGTAACGAAGCCGCCGTCAAGTCCCGCTGCGAACAAATTCGCCGTCAAATGGACGAAACCGAGTCTTCCTACGACAAAGAAAAGCTGCAAGAACGTTTGGCCAAATTGGCTGGCGGCGTCGCAGTCATCAAAGTGGGCGCGGCTACCGAAACAGAAATGAAGGATCGCAAACTGCGTCTTGAAGATGCGATCAACGCAACCAAAGCTGCAGTAGAAGAAGGAATTGTTCCTGGTGGCGGTACAACTTTGGCTCACCTGACTCCTCAATTGGAAGAGTGGGCTAATAGCACTCTGAAGGGCGAAGAATTGACCGGTGCTTTGATTGTGGCACGGGCTCTGGCTGCTCCTCTGAAGCGGATTGCTGAAAATGCTGGTTTGAATGGCGCTGTGATTGCTGAGCGCGTCAAAGAAAAGCCGTTCAACGTTGGTTTCAACGCAGCGACAAATGAGTTTGTCGATATGTTTGAAGCTGGTATCGTTGACCCTGCGAAGGTGACTCGTTCTGCTCTGCAAAATGCCGCATCTATTGCTGGTATGGTGCTGACAACCGAGTGTATCGTCGTTGACAAGCCTGAACCGAAGGATGGCGCTGCTGCTGGCGCTGGCGGCGGCATGGGCGGCGGCGACTTCGATTACTAATTAATCGATAGTCGATCGTTTGATGGGGCGGGCTTTAGGGTCTGCCCTGTTATTTTGGTAACGGTTTTTAGCATAGGCATAACTTTAACTCTGAAGCGAAATTAACTAAACGCTCAATCTATAAGGCCCCCGTGCCTCTGTACTCACATGCGAGGTTATACCCAAAAACCTAACCCTGCGTGACAGTTAATTTTTTACAATTTCAGGAGATTAAAGATGCCTAAAACACCCGTTGCGCTGTATCGACAGGGGAATGCTAGTTCACCTAGAATGGATAATGTCAGACCCAATAAAGATATTACCGTTTATGAACAGCAAGATGAATTATGGGTTATGCCTACTTTAGAAGAAGGAAGGTTGTCAGGAGGAATGTCTCGGTCAGAAGGAATATCAACCTTTGAGAGTCCAGGCTCAGGAAAAAATTGGTATAAATTAGACCTCGGCACTGACATTCCACCAGAACTGGAATTAGTGAATGACCGTCCCGGTCATTGGTTATTCCAGCCCAGTAGACCGATGACTCTAGAAAAATACAAAGAGGCACTTCACCTCATAGGCACATTTTTCTGTAAAATAGAATAAGTTAAGAGGAGGTTGGGTGTAAGTAGATAAACCCAACCTCCTAATATAATTAATAGTATATTTGATTAGTTTTTTATATCAAATTACCTGCATCGGAAAAAATAATCTTTTGGGTATTTTCAACTCAAGTCGGCCAATGAGTATTTATTCTTACCAAGGCAAGTATCATGAATTTATCATTTAAAGATTTAAGGTTTATTATAGAAGCCATTGAACATCAAATCAATGCCTATAAAGAACGTTTGCAAGTAATTGAAGATGTAGATGAGGATGAGGCTGCCGATCTAGGGAACGATATTAAATTTTTAGAGCTTCTCCACGCAGACATGACGACAACTTTAGCTCAGAATACTTCAGTCAAAACTTTAAGTTATGGTGAGGTTTCTTCGCCAGCTCAGAATGATAAATTTTCAGAAATATCCAAAAAAATATCGTTTCAAGAATTGGTAGAATTAACCAGGAATTTGTCACTTAGTGAGCGATTATTTCTAGTAGAGGCGATTACCTCGTCTGTGCGTCAGGAAGTCAATATGAGCCAATAATCCGCCAATAAAAGGAGCTTTAGAAGTTGGTGGGAGATATACTGATTAATCGTAAAGTGAGCAGAGATCAGGCAAATGTCAGCCACCATCACAATTAGCAGCAGCGAAATTCTGCAGATGTTAAGGAATTAAGGGAATTTTTATTTAGTTTTTAAGACGTTTCAACAACCACCACAATCATCATGAAACTTTATCACACTCCCATTTCCACCAACTCCCGCCGCGTGTGGGTCGCCATTTTAGAAAAAAACCTCGATTTTGAATTAATAGAAATCCACTTGGACGGCGATCACTTGCAGTCGGAATTTGTGGCAATGAATCCTTTTCACCGCATCCCTGTTTTGGTCGATGATGGCTTCACCGTCTTCGAGTCTCTGGCAATTCTTGACTATCTAGAAACGAAGTATCCAGAACCGGCAATGCTGCCGAAAGATCCGCAAGATTTGGCAGTTGTGAAAATGGTAGAATTGGTCACGGTTAACGAACTTGCGCCGGCACTTTACCCCCTCAGCAGTGAAAAAATGGGATGGGGAACTCCCCAACCGCAGGAAATCGCAAAGGCTAAGGAAAAAGTCAATACTGTGCTGGCATTCTTTGAAGGCTTACTGGACGATCGCCCTTTTTTCGGTAGCAACAATGTGACGTTTGCCGAGTGCACTGCCGGTACCGTCGTGCCTTTGCTGTCGTCGCAGGTTGGTGTATCCATAGACGGTTATCCAAAAATTCAAGCTTGGTGCGATCGACTGCTTGCCCGCCCCTCATGGCAGCAAACTCAATTCACCGAGGCAGATTTGGCGGCTTTCGCATCTCGGAGACAAAAGTTTCTCGCACAAGCTGAAGCCTCATGAACCAATCAATTGTCAAGCGATCGCTCTTTTTCCTAGCTGTTTTCACCTGCATCCAAATTCCCATCGCAGCAATGGGGCAGCCCGCCACCCGATCGAACTACGAAGCAATTAACGCTAAACACCGCATCGAACTCAGACTCAGGCAAAATAAGGGGGAAATTGTCTGGATTGGCCGACAATCGAAGTGTCAACCAAATCGCGGACACCAAAATTGGGCAAGCGGCCGCTGTCAGTAGAAAGGTCGATCGGCTTTTTGCTTAAATTTCTTCACCCCGGATGCGTTGCGAGGAAGGAAGCTAGGACTTTACGCAACCGATGATGAAAAACAGAGGCCAAGAAAAATTCGCTACGGCTGACTCGCGACAGAAATAAGTTATTCCTGGGTAAGTCATCGAAGCAATCTGGGCTCCGCGTTGTTCCCCGGCTGCGCGACAATAACTTAGGATCGCGAATTAAATAACTTACAATTTTAATTGCTATTGTGGGATGGGCGTCCCGCCCGTCTTTTCTGGACGGGCGGGACGCCCATCCCACAAACTTGTGGAAGTTATTTAATTCTCATTTCTTAAAACTATTTTCGGTGTCGATCGCTCTTTTAGTCAAAAAGAGCGATCGAACTCACAAGTTTACTTGCACATGATCAAATTTCCAGCGGAGATGAATCCGGCCACAGGGGCTGAAATCTCAACCCAATTGCGGTTTTCTCCATTCTTATCTTTCACTAACTGGAAATTCGGTACAAGCGTTACTTGACCGTTAGCCGGTACACCGCCTTTAACCGCAGCAGTCCTTGAAGGCTCAGTGCGGATAGCTAGACCCCTCGGCGCTACGCGAGGTTCTACTTGCCGGCACAGACTTACGGGGCCCGTTGCTGGTGCTGGTGCTGGTGCAGGTGCTGGTGCTGGTGCTGGTGCGGGCGCTGGTGCGGGTGCGGGTGCCGGTGCTGGTGCCGGTGCTGGTGCTGGTGCTGGTGCGGGCGCTGGTGCTGGTGCTGGTGCTGGTGCTGGTGCTGGTGCTGGTGCTGGTGCTGGTGCGGGTGCTGGTGCTGGTGCTGGTGCTGGTGCTGGTGCTGGCGCTGGTGCTGGTGCGGGCGCTGGTGCTGGTGCTGGTGCGGGCGCTGGTGCTGGTGCAGGAGTTTGACTAATTGTGCACGAACCTAAATTACTTTCGTCGTTGGGATATCCGCTAGCTACATACCCTGTGACGGGAGCGGTAATTTGAATCCAGAGGCGACCGTCGGACGCTTTAACAGAAGTAGCGCCTTGGGACAGCGTTACCTGAGTGTTAAGTCCTACCCCGCCCACTCTAGGGGATTTGGGGTCTGGGTTCTGGCGAACTGTCAAACCTTCTTTGGGAGTGACTTTACGGCAAAGGTTGCCAGCCTGGGCTATTTGAAACGTAGCGCTATCTTCAAAGGAAATATTTTCCGCATCTTGACTGACAGTGGATGTTGATGGGGCGGCAACACCGATGGCATTCGCCTGCAAACTTCCGGCTACGATCGCGATCGCGCCCAGCAATGCAGCGGGCTTATTCCAGCAATTCAAGTTTTTCATCCGTTCAACTCCTCACTTAACCACAATCATTATCTTAATTGCAGGTCAATATAGCAAAAAAATCGATTTGTCTTCCACAAAAAAGCTTTATATAACTTTTTTATGACCGCAAGTCAAGTTTAATTTATATAATTTAATGTTTGGTGAGTTGAGCGAAGACACATAAAGCTGCTACGCCTATAAATGGCTCATTATGCCACAGTGGGGGAGGGAGAAGGCGAGAGTGTCCGAGTCGGGGAATGGTAAACGGGAAAAGTAAACAGTTAAGTGTTTAAATGCCGGACAGTTTACTAGGACTGCAAGTCATTTGTTGTGTTCGTTAAACCATTTAGCTGTCAGTTGTTGCAGTTGAGTAATATGGGGCTACATTTCATGTGAATTCTTGGCAGTTTCGAGAGCGAGATTGTGGTTGAGATAGTCCCCGATTCTGAGTGACAGGCGATGGGCGCGATCGACCCCATCGTCGTAGTGAGGTGTCACAAGCCGCATACAGTTCTTCGATCGCGCTGACATAACTCAACTGTCGATCGTACCTTACTTAAAATTGTGGCAAACAGCGCCAATCGCTAGCCTTGACCCGATGGCTGGCGTCAATTTGATAAAATCTTCCAAAACGGAAACTTATCGGCTTGAGACACAGTTGTGTTTTTGTGGCTAAAGTCGCCCCGCCATCAGCGACAGTTGCTGTAGCTGTTTCCAAACGGTTTTGCCCCTGTGGAGACAACCAGCACAAAACCTCCGAACAAAAGCAGCCTGCTCAAATCAGAAACCAAATATTTGCGCCAATTCTGATTTAATTATATTGCAATACAGTTCAGTTAACACTGTTAATTCCCCGGAGATCCCCCTCGCATCCCCCTGATTGTTGGGGGACGCAAGAGCAACTTCTTGTCCCCCCCTTTGTAGGGGCGGTGCCAAGAGTGCCCGCCCTCTTGGCTAGGGGGGATCAGTCTTATCTGAACCGTATTTAATTATATTGCTATAGCAACCGCACTCGATGTTTATGATGTGTTCACTTGCTAAAACTAATGCGGGATATTCCCTCGGAATGGGAGCCTATTAATGATAGGAAAAATCTTGTTTTGGGAGGGCGATCGGGATTAGCGCACGCACAAGGAGAGGAAAAGCCCAACTAATCTCCTCCCTTCTTCCTTCTTTCCGAAATAACTAAAGCCTTCTCTATTCGAGAGTTAAACTTTTCTTCCTTCTGCTATATAATGACCAAAGCGTTAAATATTTGTGCAGTGACAAAAACTACTAACAAAAAAGACGGAAAATCCTCTAACTATCCCTTTGACGGTCTATCTTTAGACGATCGCAATCCCGACTTCATTCAGCTTTTGTTGCCAATCTGGGAATGGCTGTACCGCTACTATTTTCGCGTACAAAGCGACGGCTGGCACCACGTACCCGCGAGCGGAAAAATGCTCGTTGTCGGTTCTCACAACGGGGGAATAGCCGCTCCAGATATGTTTATGTTCCTATACGAATGGTTCAGCAGGTACGGCACGGAACGCTTAGCCTACGGATTGATGCACCCGACGATTTGGCAAGTTTCTCCTGATGTTGCTAGCATGGCGGTTCAGTGTGGAGCCCTCAAGGCACATCCGAAAATGGCGATCGCAGCTTTGCGGAAAAATGCCGCAGTTCTCGTCTATCCGGGCGGCGCCCAAGATGTTTTTCGCCCCCACCATTTGCGCGATCGAATCTACTTTGCGGGACGCAAGGGATTTATCAAATTAGCATTGCGAGAAGAAGCGCCAATTGTACCGATTGTATCGCACGGTGCACACGATACTTTGATAGTTTTGGCAGATTTGTACGAACAACTTAAGCAATTGCATGAATTGGGGATGCCGTGGCTATTTGGCATCGATCCGGTGGTATTTCCGGTGTATTTGGGATTGCCTTGGGGATTGAGTATTGGGCCTTTGCCGAACCTGCCTTTACCGGTGCAAATTCGGACGCGCGTGTGCGAACCGATTGTATTTGAGAGGTACGGTTCGGAGGCGGCGCGCGATCGCGATTATGTTGATGCTTGTTTCGAGCGAGTTACCGCCCAAATGCAAGAACAATTAGATTGTTTGGCTGGGAATTGAGAATTGCACAAGTCTATATTAGTCTAGGCTGCAGAAACCGATTTTTTTTACGACTATATAGCGTGAAGCGCGAGGGATATGGGTAAAAAACCCGGTTTCTTGAATTTTGTGGGTAAGTGGTGACTACAAAAATTTTTTGCCATAAATCTAATGATTTATTTCAAAAACCGACAATTGCGGTACCAAATCGGATTTTACCCATCTTAATTACGTGAAATACCCGAAAAGCCCCGTCGCAAAAGTCACGTTTTTTATAATCCAGGTTCAAGCGGACATAATATCAGCTTAAATAAATGCAGATGAATAGGAGTTCATCTGCGTTTATCTTCCTTCATCGGCGGTGAAAAAAGAGAATTAGCAAAACTAACCTGATTCTGTAAGCTAATCCGCATTTAAATTGCATATTAAAATAAATTTTTCCTCTTGTGGGGAGTAGGGGGTTGGGCAGGAGAACCCGCCCTCAACATACAAGTTAAATGCACAACAGCTTATAAACTATTTATATTAATTCTGCCTTCTGCCGGACGCTGACTAATTGCCCGATCGCCTTAACCGCAATACTGGGAGAAAAAAGTACAGCCGGCGACTCAATCATGTGCACAACTTCCAAAAATGCTTGACAAATTTTAGCATCTGAGACCATCACTTTTAACACCAAATCCATGTAATCAATTGTCAGCCGCGTAGCGAGGTTGAGTTTTGCACCTTCACTTCCCGGATAGCGAGAGTCCTGACTGATGGCAAATGTCCAAGGAATTTTATGTAATTTTGCTAGTTTTTGTTGAAATTGTCGCGCAAAGCCTGTTAAATTGCCTTCAGGATAGCGCTGCCGCTGCTTTTGCAGGCATTCATCTAGCATCTGAGCATCCAGTGCAGCAACCGTCATTCCCTGGCCATAAACGGGGTTGAAAGCGCAAACTGCATGGCCGATAACTGCCAAATTTTCAGGATAGCGGGAGAGGCTTTCGTAGTGGCGCAAACGGTTTTCTGTACCTCGATAGCTATAAACTGGTGTGATGGCTTCTGCGTCTTTAATCGCATCATAAATTGTCGGGGTTGGCAAAGTGCGGGCAAATTCTAGAAAACCTGCTTCGTCTGCGGGGGGGTAATCGCGATCGCCCCCGGCAAGAATTGCCAACCAGCGATTGCCTTCGATCGGAAAAATTCCACCGCCACGGGTGCGAAATGGCGGTGCTGTTGCCACAAATACTGGCGCAGTCTCTGACAATTTACCGCTGCCTTCATAGATGCGGCTGGCATAGCCGACAAAAGCATTGATAACGGTTTCTTGCGGAGGTTCATAGCCCAAACTTTTCAACCATTTAGGTGTTTTGGAAACTTTGCCGCCAGCATCGACTACTAAATCTGCATACAAATTCTCTGCATGGATGTTAGCCGGGTTGTGACGATCGCGAAAACGCACCGATACGCCAGCCACTTCCGCGCGCGAGGCATTCGCCAGCAACCCCGTTACTGTGCCTCCTTCGAGGAAATGCACGTTCGTATTTTCAGCCAAGCGGCGGCGAATTTGCC
Source organism: Microcoleus sp. D3_18a_C4 (assembly GCF_036702415.1). Classification (NCBI taxonomy): domain Bacteria; kingdom Bacillati; phylum Cyanobacteriota; class Cyanophyceae; order Oscillatoriales; family Microcoleaceae; genus Microcoleus; species Microcoleus sp. D3_18a_C4. The sequence continues at coordinate 34,121 of NZ_JAUBTI010000057.1, forward strand.
AATCAAGTAAATCCCGACTGAACAAAATTAAATCATTTAGATCCGGGCTAAAGTGCGGGGCCCAACCTGCCGGACTAAACCACCCGATCGACCTCGGATCTACACTAGGAGCACCAGCAGCTACCAGTTCGTTTTCCAAGCCGGGAAAAAACTCTTCTAGGATGATTTTTCCCCGATTTAAAAGGACGTGAAGGTGACGGGATTGAGGAATACCGGGGCGAGGTGCGGGTTTTTCTGGAAAAAAATCTCGTTCAACTATACTTACTCGATCGAAGTGTTTTGCTAATACTCTAGAAGCCAACAGTCCTGCTAAACTGCCGCCAATAATAATTGCATGACTTTCTCGCTGCACGATCGAATCCCTTCAAAGCTAATTTGCTATGGCATTGGTTGATGAATTGTGAACAATTTGTCTGGGGTTGTGTGCCGACTCTTAATATCGATCGACCCAAGATTTTCCTCTGCGATTATTTTACTCAGACTTACCATTACTAGCATCTATCTCGGCTATGCCGCCGCGCACCTTACTCCTAACCGAGAACTAACAACTTCACAACTGCCAATTTACATAGCACAACTATTCCTAAAGTGACAGCCGGCCGCAGACATATTTCTACACTTCCAACTGTAGGGGGATGCTTTAGCTCGACAATAAGGCGATGCTTGCCATTGGGGGCATGAGTCTAAAACTATACATTGGTTAACTTGCGCCAATGAGCGCGCGCACCCACTCCTTAACGAGGAATATACTATGTATCAAAATTTGCCAATAAATCCACAACTGTATAACATCGGGTTCTGGCTGGCTCAAGTGCCAGTAGAGCAGACTACTACAACAAACACAGCAGAAGACGCAGCACTCCTGTATTCCGGGCCGCAATTTTTTATCGCCTTGATAGCTGGAGTGGTACTCGCCTGCGCTTTCCAACTCTTGCTAACAAATTTATCAGTAGCCGCGGGTCTTTCGTACATGGGACAATCCCACGACGACGGCCACCAGTCGGATAGCGGCAGTTCCCCAGTCCGCCACATCGGCAGAAAAGTAGGCACTTGGACGCTGATTACCGTCACCATCGCCCTATTCTTTGCTTGCTTGCTTGCAGTAAAGCTCAGCTTGATTAGCAGTCCCGGTTTAGGTGCGATCGTCGGTTTAGTCGTGTGGGCCACCTATTTCTCAATGCTCGTCTGGGTGAGTTCCACCACCGTCGGTTCCTTGATCGGTTCCGTCGTCAACAGCGCCACAGCAGGCTTTCAAGCCATTGTCGGCACCGCAGCCTCGGCCATCGGCGCCAAAGCAGCCAGCAACCAAGTAGTCGCCACAGCCAAAGCAGCAGCAGCAGCAGTGGGCCATGAACTTGGTAGCGCGATCGACCCCACAAGCTTGCGCGAAAACGTCGAAGACTACATCCAAAGCCTCAAACCGCCAGAATTAGACATCAAAGGGATGCGTAGCGAGTTTGAAAAATTGCTCAACGATCCGCAACTAAAAACCATTGCAGCCGAAAATTTGCCGAATCTCGATCGGCAAACTCTCGTAGATTTAGTAAGTTCGCGATCGGACTTATCAAAACGCGACGTAAACCGGATTGTAGACCAACTCCAAGATGCTTGGAAACAAGTAGGAAAACAAGGGCAGCCATCAGACGGCATCGCGCAATTAGTAGACTATCTCAAATCTGCCAAATCGGGAGATTTGGTCTCAGATAAATTGGCAAGTAGGGTAGAAAAAGCCCTCAGCAGTCTGGGCGGTCAAAATTCTGGACAAAGCCCGAACATGATGTCCCAAGCAACCACAATGGCAGTCAATGCTTTAATGGGAATAGTATTGGGTCGCACGGATATTTCTGACTTGGATGTTGAAAAAGTAGTCGGTCAGCTCAAAGAAGCGAAAGACAAAGTTACCCAGCAAACTGATAAAATTACCGCTCAAGTCAAAGGCGAACCCGTAACTTACAGCCCAATTCGTGCCGACGTAGAAAACTACCTACTCAACACTTATTCGTGGCAGATGAACCCCCAAGCCATCGAGCGCGAATTTCGGGACGTTCTCTACGATCCTACAGCCGATCCGGGAACTGTGCGCCGCGAATTAGAAAAACTAAAACAGTCTAATTTTGCCGAAATCTTGGCTAGTAGAGGTGTTTTTACCCAAGACAAAATTAAACAAATTTCCCAGGAATTAGAAGCAATTAGACAGCGAGTTTTACAAACCGTGATCTTTGCCGAGGAGCAAGAAAAATCTCGCGATTTGCAGTGGCGGTTGGAAACTTATTTGAAGCTGACGCCGAAAGAGGAACTGACAGCAGCAGGTATCGCGAGGGATTTCAAAAAAATCTTAGAGGATTCCGATGCTAGTTACGAACAGTTGCGCGATCGGCTTTCTCCTTACACGCGCGACAGTTTCGTGCAAATTCTCCGCAGCCGCGAAAACTTCGGATTCCAGGAAGTAGAACAGATTGTTCAAGAGTTGGAAAGGACGCGAGATGTAGTTTTAGCAGATTCTAAAGGTCTGCAAGAAGCAGCGCAAGTGCGACTAGACAACCAGTGGCAAAGAGTACAAGAATACTTGAAGTCTACGGGCAAAGAAGAACTCAATCCCGAAGGCATCAAGCGCGATTTGAAAACGCTGCTGGATAACCCGGAAGCGGGAATGTGGGCCTTGAGAGCTAGAGCTTCTAGGTTCGATCGCGAAACTTTGGTAAAATTGCTATCTAAGCGGAAAGACCTCAGCGAAGACCAAGTAAATCAGCTTATCGACAGCGCCGAAGAAAATTGGCACGGCGCGGTGCATGCGCCGCAAAAGTTGGCCGAAAAAGCTAAGGATCAGTACGACCAAACCACAACCGCCCTTGCAGATTACCTTCGCAATACTGGCAAATCAGAACTCAATCCTGAAGGGATTAAGCGGGATTTGACAAAACTGCTGGAAAATCCCAAAGAAGGAGCTTTAGCGCTGCGCGGCCGTCTGTCTCAAGTCGATCGCGATACTTTGGTAAAACTGCTTTCTCAGAGACAAGATTTGAGCGAGGAACAAGTCAATCAAATTATCGACCAAGTACAGGAAACCCTTGGCTCGATTGTGAAAGCGCCGCGCCGTTTGGCAAAACGGGTGCAAAGCCAAGTACAGGATTTTCAGAGTGTTTTAGAAGATTATTTGCGTAATACGGGCAAGGATGAATTAAATCCCGAAGCCATCAAGCGCGACTTGCAACTGCTGCTGCATGACCCGAAAGTCGGCGCTTACAGTTTGGGCGAGCGCTTGTCACACATCGATCGAGCTACAGTTGTTTCTCTGCTGTCTCAGCGGCCGGATATTTCTGAAGCAGAAGCCAATCGCATTGTCGATGGAATTTTGTCGGTGCGCGATGAGTTCGCACTGCAAATTCAGAAAATACAGGAGGGTATTCAGTCGGTAATTGACGGGGTTCTCGGAAAAATTCGGGATTACCTCAATTCGCTCGATCGCCCTGAACTCAACTACGAAGGCATTACGCGGGACGTGCGGAAGTTATTTGACGATCCGCAAGCCGGATTTGATGCTTTGCGCGATCGGCTGGGTCATTTCAACCGCGATACTTTAGTAGCATTAATGAGCTCCCGCGAGGACATTTCCGAAGCAGATGCCAACCGCTTGATCGACCAAATTGAAAGAAGTCGCAACAGCGTCTTGCAAAGAGCAGAACGCTTGCAGCAAGAGGCACAGCTTCGCCTCGAAAGCATCAAACTGCAAGCCGAAAAACAAGCTGAAGAAACCCGGAAAGCTGCAGAAGTTGCCTCTTGGTGGCTGTTTTTCACGGCTCTTTCCTCGGCCGCTGCTGCTGCTGGCGCCGGTGCTTTAGCCGTCATCCGATAAAAAAGACTCAAGTTGCGATCGGATTGCAGATAGTGCCTGATATGAGTTTCTACTGATATCAGGCACTACTGTTAGTAAAGGATTTGATCGGGGAGTAGGAACGGGTGTATTTAATTTTTTGGTATTGTTTAAGGTTATTGGTAAGCCCGCTCCTATCGTTTTTTTGAAGATGGTAAAAAGCGTGAATTTATACATCTTAATTAGCAGTTTTGATCCATTCAAAATATAAAAGTGAAAAGCCTATTTTTTTGATTGGTGTATATTTTATTGGCAGATGTCATAAATAAAAAGTCGCCGGATATTCATTGCCTCTGCTATCACAATTTTTGAACGCGGTTCAACCTTCTCGGCTGGATAGGCTTTTAGGCCTATTCCACCACTCCTGCAAGGATTGCTATAAAACGACAAAAATCAAAAAAGCTGCTGGAATGAGAACCTTTTTGCGCGCAAAACTCGATCGACCAGTCCGCTCTCTCCTCAATACTTTTTTGGTACAATATATAGTTATGGTTCTCAACCCAGCACGCCTGTTCTCCCAACCGCCCGCCTCCCTGGCTGCATCAGTATCAAACAAACGCGAACTGTTTTGAGTTCGATCGGCAGTTAATTTTGAAGATGCCGATCGTCAGGTTATAACTTGTATGTCATAGGTTGTGCATAATAGGGAACTAAAGCTGTGAAAATACTACACTGACTGTGGGGGGCAACATACCGGATGCCTTGGAAATACCAAGGGCTTTGCCAAGCCAGCCCAGAAAAGTCCAAACACGCAGGCCCTGCGCGAGCCAATGCTAAACAACTTACGTCTCAAACCTCTCCTGGCTAGTTGCCTAGTAGCACCGTGAGGAGGGCGACGCCATGCAACTCCGAAAAAAAACACTATTAATCATCGGTGCAGCGCTGATCAGCCTGATTGTGGTTCTCTATGCCACTGCATCAACTATTTTGCTGCATGATTTTCACAACCTGGAGGCACAGTACGTCCGCCAGGATGTCGCACGGGCTTTGGACGCATTAGATGATGACTTGTCGAATTTAGACACCAGCGCCCAAGATTACGCCGAGTGGGACGATACTTACTCTTTCGTCGAAACACGGAACGAAAATTTTGTCAAGTCAAATTTCGTCGATTCGACATTTATTTACTTGAGACTAAACTTATTGGTGCTGCTTGACTCCAACGGTAAGACGATCTTCAGCAAAGGTTTCGACCTGAAATCGCAAACCGAAATCCCGATTCCCGAAAGCTTAAAACAGCACTTGACCGAGGCGCTACTAGACTCATCGACAGTCGATGGCGATCGCCCCGCCAAAACAGGCGTCCTCACCCTGCCAGAAGCCAGACTGCTGATTGCCTCCAAGCCCATCTTGAACAGCAACTCCCAAGGGCCGCCGCGGGGGACGCTGATCTTGGGACGCTACCTAGACAGCAGCGAAATCGGTTTGCTTTCAGAACTGACTCACCTGTCAGTGGATTTTAGATTGCCGAGTTTAGATTTTAAAGTTGGAGCCGCGAACTACTCTGGGCACAGCGCCAAGGCGCTGGCTCGATCGAGGCAGGAGTTGGAAAATGTCAAACTCAAAATTTCCAACCTCAAATCAGTAGAAATTTTAGTCGAGCCACTCAGCGACACCTTAGTCGCAGGATACGCCCTGATTCGCGACATCCACGGCAACCTAGCGCTGCTGCTGCGAGTTGAGACCGATCGCATCATTTACAGTCAAGGTCAGGCTACCTTGGAGCTGTTTACCTTATCAATACTGGCAGTAGGTTTAATATTTAGCGCCATCACCCTGCTGTTGCTAGAAAAATTAGTCTTAGCGAGATTGGCGGCCTTGAGCACCAGCGTCAGCAACATCGCAGCCAACGGCGACCCAAGCTTGAGAGTTCCTATGGCCGGAGCAGATGAACTCGCAAGCTTGGCCGACGCCATCAACCGAATGCTAGAAGCATTAGGCAATTCTCAAGTCGAACGTAATGAAAGCGAAGACCGCTATCGGTTGATGGCAGAAAACTCAACCGACATGATCACCAGACACGACCCCAAAGGCGTGTTTGTTTACGTCTCGCCCGCCAGCCGCGCTTTGCTGGGATACGAACCTTCGGAACTCATCGGCCGCGTCCCCAAGGATTATTTTCACCCCGACGATTTAGAAACCATCGCCAAAGCTCACTGGAAAGTCCTGGCACTCCCAGTTACTTACACCGTCAGCTACCGCATCCGCCGCAAAGACGGCAAATACATTTGGTTTGAAACCACCGGCCGCACGATCAGCGATCCCCAAACCGGCGAAGTCCAAGAAATTATCGGCATTTCCCGCGACATCAGCGTGCGGAAGCAAACAGAACAAGAACTGCGAGAAAGCGAAGCTGCAATCAAAGCTTTGTACCAAGTGACTTCGGCTCCCCGTACAGACCCGCTCAACCACCTCTCTACCTTTGATTTGCGCCTCCAAGAACTGCTGGCAATGGGATGTCGGCATTTAGGCCTGTCCGTGGGAATTTTGTCCTGCATTCAAGGCGACAACTATCAAATAATGGCTGTTGAGTGTCCCGACGGGTCGATCGTCAAAGACCAAATCTACGATCTGGAAAAAACTTTCTGCGTCGCTACGTCAATGGCAAAAGAACCGATCTACTTTGAGTCGCTGAGATTTTCGGGTTTTTCCTTTAACATTGACGATCGAGCTTTCCCCATTGAAGCTTACATGGGCATTCCCGTCACGGTGGGAGGTGAAGTTTACGGCACTCTGTGCTTCTTTTCTCCGAATCCTGTAACAGAACCGTTCCGAGCTGTAGACAGAGAGTTGGTGAAACTGATGGCTCAGTGGGTGGGAAGCGAACTCGAACGCCAGCAAACAGACGTAGATTTGGCAAAAGCTCGCGATCAAGCACTGGCGGCTACTAGAGCCAAAAGCGAATTTTTAGCCACCATGAGCCACGAAATTCGCACTCCGATGAATGGAGTCATCGGCATGACCGGTTTGCTGCTGGATACGCCCTTAACTCGCGAACAGCGCGATTTTGTAGAAACTATCCGCAGCAGCGGCGATGCCTTGCTGACGCTGATCAACGATATTCTAGATTTCTCGAAAATAGAGTCGGGCAAATTGGACTTGGAGGAACATCCGTTTGACCTCCGCACTTGCATTGAGGAATCTCTAGACTTGGTAGCTGCTAAGGCGGCAGAAAAAAAACTGGAAGTGGGTTACTTGATCGATCGTACAGTACCCGCAACGGCGATCGGCGATAGCACCCGCTTGAGGCAAATTTTAATCAACTTGCTCAGTAATGCGGTTAAATTTACCGACGCTGGAGAAGTGGTGGTTTCGGTGACAGCAAAAAAGATTTCAGTGCCGGCGGCTAACGCTAAAGAACCGCCCTTAATTGCTGGCGAACCGGTAGCAATTAACCCAGCATACGAAATACATTTTGCGGTCAAAGATACCGGTATCGGCATTCCGAGCGATCGCATGGATCGGCTATTTAAATCTTTCAGCCAGGTAGATTCTTCAACGAGCCGGCAGTACGGCGGTACCGGATTGGGTTTGGCAATTAGCAAGCGTTTGGCCGAAATGATGGGCGGCCGGATGTGGGTGGAAAGTATGGGTAGTGTTGCGGGCAATCCTCCTGCCCATTTTAGATCGTCGGCAGTTATTGATTTGGGATGGGCAGAATCTTGTGAAATTGCCGAAAAATATGGCTATGGCAAATCTGTACTCAGCAACCAGCCGATCGCCCCAAATACGAAATCCGTTGGCTCTACTTTTTATTTCAGTACGATCGTTTCTGGCTGCAAGAATTCCTTACCACTTAACTTGAGCAATTCTCAACCTGAATTAGCTGGCAAGCGAGTCTTAATTGTCGATGACAATGCTACCAACCGCAGAATTTTGACTCTCCAAGCTCAGTCTTGGGGAATGGTGGCTAGGGCTTCAGCTTCGGCTCGTTTGGCTTTAGATTGGCTGGGTGCTAAAGAGATGTTTGACTTGGCAGTTTTGGATATGCAAATGCCGGAAATGGACGGGTTGGCTTTAGCGGCCCAAATTCGCCGGTATCCTGATTGCGAAAAGTTGCCGTTAGTGATGCTAACTTCGATCGGCAGGCAAGAAATTAACCCCCCTTCTATGGAGATGGATTTTGCTGCTTTTTTGAATAAACCAATCAAACAATCTCAGCTTTACAATGTTTTAATCAATATTTTTGGAGAACAGACAACTGAATTTAAAGGGCAGCGCACTACCGGGTCTTTCTTGCAAACCATACCCGTGCTGGCAGAGGACTTACCCCTGCGGATTCTGTTGGCTGACGATCATTTGGTGAATCAGAAGGTGGCTTTGCAAATTTTACAGCGGATGGGGTATCGCGCGGATGTGGCGGGAAACGGTATCGAAGTGCTCGAAGCTTTGCGCCGCCAGCCTTACGATGTGGTGCTGATGGATGTGCAAATGCCGGAAATGGACGGACTGGAAACTACCCGCCGCATCCGCGAGCAATTTTCAGCAGATTTAACTTTAGAAAATGACACGGGAGAATCAGAAGTTTCCGCAACAGATGAGCAATCTAACAATCGAAAATCGAAAATAGAAAATAGAAAATCGACTGAGGAATCTAACAATCGAAAATCGAAAATAGAAAATCGAAAATCGACTGAGGAATCTAACAATCGAAAATCGAAAATAGAAAATCGAAAATCGACGATGCCTTGGATTGTGGCGATGACGGCAAATGCGATGCAGGGCGATCGCGAAGAGTGTATGGCTGCGGGGATGGACGACTATTTGAGTAAGCCGATCGCAATCGATCAGTTGGTGCGAGCTTTGAGGGCTTGTAAATCTCGATCGAACTCTGCATTCGATCGTCTGCAGCCGATCGTTTGTTTGGATGCCCCGGCGGAACAGATCCAAGGAACGAGTGAATTACAAGTGCGATCGAATGTGGCGGTTGCGGGAAATCCACAACTGACAATTCCCAATTCGCCCGCAGTCGTCGATTGGGGTGCATCAAATCTCGATCGGGCTTTGTCAGAGGGGCACGATTCCCTGAGTCCCAAGATTATAGAGGGACTGCGAGAGGTGGAAGCTTTGGACGAGGCGATCGAGATTTACCTCGAAACAGCTCCCGAACTGCTGCGAGGCATCTCTATGGCTCTTTGCAACGCCGATCCGCTGGCTTTGCGGCGATCGGCTCACTCTTTAAAGTCGATTAGCGGTACTCTCGGTGCTTTTCGCTTGTTTGAACTGTGCGAGGAACTCGAAATCATGGGCCGCATCGGAACTAATGCTAACCAGTCTTTACCCGATCCGGCCTGCGCGCTTTTAGAAGAGGTTGAGGCGGAGTATCAAAGAGTCGAAACCGCGTTAAAAATAGAGCAGTCTGTTGATTGTTAGCGGTTATATCCTGTTCGATTGCATTTAAATCTCAGTGTCATTGCGAGGGGCGCATCTCAGTTTTGTAAAAAGCATTTTTTTTATTGTAGTGCGAGCGTCCCCGCTCGCGTATTGTACAATACGCGAGC
>NZ_JAUBTI010000058.1:0-40020 GCF_036702415.1 Microcoleus sp. D3_18a_C4
TTTATTGTAGTGCGAGCGTCCCCGCTCGCTTATTGTACAATACGCGAGGGGGGACGCTCGCACTGTAAATGCAAAACTGAGATGCTCCCGAATAGATGGTCTTGTGGAACAGGCATCTTGCCTGTTCAGAAAAGGCTAATTGAGAATGGTGCAACATATGAGTTAAATCAGTTTAATCCATTACACAATCCGTTGCCGAACTTCCTTCGCAATATGTTCCAAGCTACCCGCCGCCGCCTCGCTATTTGGTACACTGCCGTTACAGCCGTATTGTTACTTGTATTCGCCACTGGTTTCTATTTCTACGTCCGCACTACTTTGATCGATCGCATTGATGACACCCTCAATCATGTTGTAGAAGTAATAGAGCGAACTCTCGTTATCGAACCGCTAACTTTCCCTAGCACCACAGATAAAGATAAATTGCAAGTTAATATTCAAGCGAGTTTTCGAGATAGCACCGATGCAGTAGAAGACGACCATATTGATTTAGAATGGTTCAGTCCTACGGGCGAATTGCTGTGGTCTACTTTATCGGAACCGCTGAATATTCCGATTCACGCTAACCGCACCGGCGAAACAGTGTGGATAATTAATAATAAGTTGCAGTTAGAGGGCACAAATCAGGCAGAAGAAAGTTGGGCAACGGGCAATGTACGGGATGTCAGGGGTTTAATGGATAGAGAGAAGAGGGATTTAACCGCAGAGGCGCAGAGGGCGCAGAGGGGAGAAAGAAGAGATTTTGATGGCGGTTTGAATGCAGGTTGGCAGGAAAATCTAAATTTAGGTAGTGAAAAGTCTATTGCACAAAATACAAATCGCGTTTCTACCAAACCAATTAGCATTCGGACAACTCAAAACTATTCCCTCAGACAAGTAACGCAGCGAGTACAAATCGGCCGCCAAGTTCTGGGATATTTGCGAGTCAGCCATCCTTGGTTTGAAGTGACAAAACCCATCCGCCAATTAATTCTTGATTTGATTTTGGGCGCGAGTTTAACTCTAATTTGCGTGGCGGCTATTGGCTGGCTGCTGTCGGGATTGGCGATGGCACCGGTGCGGGAGTCTTACGGGCGTCTCAAACAGTTTACCGCTGATGCTTCTCACGAACTCAGAAATCCGATCGCCACTATCCAAACTAACGTCCAAGTAGCTTTGGCGGAACCGGATATCGAACCGCAGCAGCATCAACAGCTACAAGTTATCGAACGCCTCACCCGCCGTTTGGGGCGCTTGGTTGACGATTTGCTGTTTTTAGCCAGACAAGACAGCGGTATCGTGCAGCAGCAGTGGATTGAGGTTCCTCTCGATGCTTTGCTGATGGAGGTAATTGAAGAACAACAGGCGATCGCCACTACCCAAAATCTCTCTCTTTCTTTGGAAATTGTCGATCTGCCCAACGCTGAGGACAACTTTACACTGTTGGGCGACTGGGATCAATTAGCCCGACTGTTTACAAATCTTGTCAGCAACGCCGTGCAGTACACGCCCTCTGGCGGCGAAATTGAAGTAGAATTGCAACTTGCAGCTAAAAACAAAAGAAATTCACCCATGTTAAATCCAGCGCTGCAAATCAAAGTAACAGACACCGGCATCGGAATTTCCGCAGAAGCCCTGTCGCATTTGTTCGATCGATTCTACCGCGTAGATCCCGCCCGAACCCACCGCAGCGCCGCTGGTTCCGGTTTAGGATTAGCCATCGCCAAAGCAATTGTCGAAAATCACCGCGGCCACATCCGCATTGACAGCCAAGTCGATCGAGGTACAGCCGTTACCGTCACCCTCCCCGCCCACAAATCAGAAGCATCTCACCTCTAAAAATCCTCTCTTCCCCTCGGACTCTGCGCCCTCTGCGCCCTCTGCGGTTTAAAAAAAATCTACCCCTCAAACCCTTATTCTTCCTACCTCGCGCACAAACCCAGCTATTAAAATTCAATTCCCGCATAGATTAACATAAACGTTGTTGGAAAACCTCGATCGAACTTGTGAGGAGTTATTTATGTTTCGCCACAATCTACCGTTTAAAAAAATCAGCTTGCTAGCAGCCACCTGCGGAGGTTTACTCGTTAGTCTCGCAACACTTTCCCAGGCCGGCGGCCCACCGCCCCAACAAGGAAAACCCGTTTCCCAACCCGCACAGACTCCCGCAGCCACTGAAGAACCCGTCAGCGAACCAACTCCGGCTGCGAGTCCGGGCCTCAGCGGGATGCCCTCTACACCAACAGACGCGCCTGCCCGCTTCCCCATGCCCAGTGCGCGAGTTACGCCTGCCGAAGGCATGATAGTAATTAAACTGGTGAATACCACCAATGCCGTCATCAATTATCAAATCGTAGGCGTCACCCAGCCGCGCACTCTGGGCGAACAATCGGAAATTTTGCTGAAAACCATCCAAGTGCCAATCACCCTCACTTACCAGCGCCCAGACGGCGGATTGCTGCTGGTTCGCCCCCAAGCAACCGCGATGCCGGGAATGTTGCAAGTCAGTTTCGGCGCGACAACTGAGTTGGACGCTGATACAAAATCGCTGCAAATTCAGGAAGATGGCAAGGTAGTTTTGAATTAGTTTAACGGTTGACTGTTGACGGTTGACTGTTGACGGTTGACGGTTGACGGTTGACTGTTACCATTCGTGTCAACTTCAGACTAAGGAATGAGAATTAAATAACTTAGAATTTTGATGGTTCTTGTGGGATGGGCGTCCCGCCCGTCCAGAAATGGCGGGCTAAGAGTGCCCAACCCCTACTTCCCACAAACTTGTGTAAATTATTTAATTCGCCATCCTAAAATCCATAATCAATATCGTTTATAGTTGAGTCTCGATCCCCCCTAACCCCCCTTAATAAGGGGAGTAGGGGGTGGGACAAGAGTATTCTTACGTCCCCTCTAACTCCCATTAATAAAGGGGGAAGAGCATTCAAATTCCCCCTTCTTAAGGGGGATTTAGGGGGCTCGAAACTTCGATACAAACGAGATATACACAGGGTTTTAGTATTAGGTTGACACCGATGGGCTGTTACTAATTTCCAATTCCAAATTCCCAGTCAACCGTCACTCGCCGAGTAACAACGGAGGTAATTTAGTAAAAGGTAAATCCTCGTTGATTGCATCAATTTCTTCCTGTTCTCTTTCGTTGATTTGACCGATATAAGACTTGAGAATTTGGGCCAGACGGTTGTTATAAAATCGGTGCAAACTATAATTTGGCGTAGCTGGAAAGCCGCGCCGTTTTTTGTGCCGCCCGCCGGCACCGGGATCGAAGCTTTGGATGCCCCGATCGATCGCCCATTCGATCGGCGTATAGTAACAAGCATCGAAGTGCAAGCAGTCGATTTCCTGCAAACTGCCCCAATAACGCCCGTACAGTCGATCGCCCTTATACAAACAAAAAGACATACCCATCGGCTGTCTGTCATCTTCCTTGTCGTAGGCGGCTACAAATAAAACTCGATCGCGATAATTGTGGTGCAACTGTTCAAAAAATCGCTTAGTCAGATACTTGCTTCCCCACCAACCAAATTTGTCGCAAGTATTCTCATAAAAAGCATACATTTGACCAAACATGGCTTGGGGAATTTCATCGCCAGTCAGCGTTTTTACCAACAAACCAGCTTGGTCAACTGCTTTGCGTTCGCGTTTGATATTGCGGCGCTGGTTGGCATTAAATGCGCCTAAATAATTGTCAAAATTTTGATAGCCTTGATTTTGCCAAATATAGCTGTGGTGCAGCCAACTGCTGAAACCGTGGCGTTCCATTCTTTCGCGCCATTCGGGATCGACATAAAGGAAATTGCAGCCTGAGATATTGTGGCGATCGCAAAAATGGTCGATCGCGCTTACCATTACTCCGGTTAACTCGTCTTCATCTTCCCCCTCAGCAATCAAAAACCGATAGCCTTCAGCCGGAGTAAACGGCGTCATTCCCATCAATTTCGGATAATATTTAATGCCCAAACGTTGAGCTAAATCGGCCCACTGATTGTCGAACACAAATTCGCCGTAGCTGTGGCTTTTGACATAAAGTGGCGCGCAAGCAATCAACTGTTTGTCTCGCCACACAGTCAAGTGATGCGGTAGCCAACCGGTTTTACCTGTCGCACTGCCCGATACTTCGAGATTGTTAAGCCAATCCCATTCCAGAAATGGAGTTTTTAGTGGCATCGCCAGGGCATCCCACGACGCTTGCGGGATTTCGCCTATTTTGCTAATCCAGGCTACAGAATATTGAGGTTTTGGCTGTTTCAGCATAGGGAGACTTGTGCGTAGAGCGATCGAACTTCATTTAAGTTAATACAATCTCCCCTGCTTGTGTAATTAGTCGCCACAGGCAAGATGCCTGTGCCACACAAGTGTTGTGGGGAGTAGGGGTTGGGCACGCGAGCCCGCCACAGGCAAGATGCCTGTGCCACACAAGTGTTGTGGGGAGTAGGGGTTGGGCACGCGAGCCCGCCACAGGCAAGATGCCTGTGCCACACAAGTGTTGTGGGGAGTAGGGGTTGGGCTTCTAGCCCGCCCCGAATCTATAATGCAAAAATACCTCTTGTCCCACCTGTTTAACCGCCAAAAGCTCCAATTTCGGAGCTAAATCCGCCAAAAAACCCTTTCCCTCCACTGGTGTCGGTGCATCCGCCCCGCCCAAAATTAACGGGCACACCGTCAGCCAAAGTTCGTCTACCAAGCCTGCAGCCAGCACAGACGCTACCAGTTTTCCCCCGCCCAGAATCGCCAAGCGTTTGATACCGAAGCTTGCTAGCTGTTGAAACGCATCAATCCAATCAATCTCTCCACCTGCGGTTTTCGCATAGATAATTCGATCGAATTGAGATGTTGCACCATTGTCAATAAGCCTTTCATGAACAGGCAAGATGCCTGTTCCACTAGAAAATTCATCTCTTGTGGAACGGGCATCTTGCCCGTTCTTGACAATGGCACCATTCTCAATAAGCCTTTCATGAACAGGCAAGATGCCTGTTCCACTAGAAAATTCATCTCTTGTGGAACGGGCATCTTGCCCGTTATTGAGAATGGCACCATTGTCAATAAGCCTTTCATGAACAGGCAAGATGCCTGTTCCACTAGAAAATTCATCTCTTGTGGAACGGGCATCTTGCCCGTTCTTGACAATGGTGCCAGATGTGCGATCGAACTTACTGTCTTTCGTCGGAACAGGTGACGGCAATGGCGTTTCCCTACCGTCTTGCCCCGTCAGCAGCCAGCGAGGCACAGGTTGCTGGAAAAATCGCAAGTTTGGGTCAAATTGGGACGATCGCGAACACACAATTTGCACCGGTTGTGGTGGCTTTCCTTGCAGTTCCCTCTGTTTGACCAATTCCGGCGAAATCACTCTCATCGTCGTCCCATAAGCCTGTAAAGTGCCGTTGCCGAACAAAACCGCGTCACTTGCTGCTACTTGCTGTTCGAGGTGGGCTTTGTCGTTGGCAGAACCGAATCTCGCGGGCGATCGTACTGCATCGGCAATTTTACCGTCGGCACTGATCGCGAGTATTACTGTGGCGTGAGGTTCAGTCATGACTTATCAGAATTTCCCAGAACATTTAACTGTAGCAATTCACAACTATTTGTAAAGTTTGTTTTCAACTCGCTCCCACGGGTTTTATTTAACGGATAATGTCTGTTTATTTATTTTGCAACCCCAGCGATCGCCCTAGCAAAGTATTTACTTTTCTTTACAAACAGCAGACAAAAAACGGCGCGACAGGTAAAAATTTCCTTGCAGACTTCAAATGCGTCGCGCGATCGACTAGAGTAAAAAAAATGGCTTGATCCGTTTATTCATCGCAAAGGAAAAAAAGCTCATGGTTCAACGCGGTTCTACAGTTCGGATTCTCCGCAAAGAATCCTTCTGGTATCAAGAAGTGGGCACCGTTGCTACGGTAGACCAAAGCGGCATTAAATACCCAGTTATCGTTCGCTTTAACAGCGTAAATTATGCAGGCGTCAACACCAACAACTTCGCCCAAAGCGAATTAGTGGAAGTGGCAGCACCCAAAGCAAAAGCGAAAACAGGGACTCCAGTAGCTTCCGGCGGCAAACAAACCACGCTGGACGAGAAAACGCGGAAAACCGGCAGCGGTGGCGCCCCCCAGCAGCCGAAAACTTCAACCGACAGCAAACCCGGTGCCGAAGTGACCGGCAGCGTCGAAGGTTCGCCAAATCAAGGAACAGAACAACGCTAATTGTGCCAGAACTGCCAGAAGTTGAAACTATTTGCCGGGGTTTGAATCAAGCAACCCTCGATCGAGAAATATTGGGCGGGGACGTGTTGTTAAACAGCACGATCGCCCGCTCAATCTCTGCGACCGATTTTTTGACAAAAGTCAAAGGAAAGTCGATCGCCCGCTGGTACAGACGCGGCAAATACCTCCTGGCAGAACTATCTCAATGTAGGGGCGGTGCCCCCGTGCCCGCCCTCCCCGCGCCCGCCTTCTTCCCTCCTTCAAAAGCCGGCTGGTTGGGCGTTCACCTGCGGATGACAGGACAACTGCTGTGGGTGAACCGATCCGAACCCCTGCAAAAACACGCGCGAGTACGGCTGTTTTTTGAGGGAAACCAAGAACTGCGGTTTGTAGACCAGCGCACCTTCGGGCAAATGTGGTATGTGCCGGCAGAAACCGAGGTTTCGGGCACAGTCATCGGTCTGAAACTCTTAGGGCCCGAACCGTTTTCCGACGAGTTTACAACCGAATATTTGGCCCGCAAGCTGCACCGGCGGGCGCGACCCATAAAAACAGCTTTGCTAGACCAGGCACTCATAGCTGGTTTGGGCAATATTTACGCAGACGAAACTTTGTTTTTGTCGGGAGTGATGCCCACAACTCTGTGTGCGGATTTGACCGCAGAGCAAATTGGGCGCATCCATACAGCTATTATTCAAGTTTTACAGAAGGCGATCGCATCCGGTGGCACGA
Source organism: Microcoleus sp. D3_18a_C4 (assembly GCF_036702415.1). NCBI lineage: Bacteria > Bacillati > Cyanobacteriota > Cyanophyceae > Oscillatoriales > Microcoleaceae > Microcoleus > Microcoleus sp. D3_18a_C4. The sequence continues at coordinate 6,930 of NZ_JAUBTI010000058.1, forward strand.
CTTTTAGCAATTTTCTCAACGTCCAAGGTGTCAACGGCAACTACGGCGGCGTCGCTTGGGTTTACAATCGCGCCGGCCAACCCTGCCGCACTTGCTCCACAACCATCGAACGTATAAAATTAGCAGGGCGATCGACTCATTTTTGCCCCGCGTGTCAGACATAGGAAGCAGTCAAGGGATTTTAGGCTTTAGATTTTAGATTTTAGATTTACCCCACGAATCGCACCCCTTTATTCCTTAGTCCGCGTAGGCGGACTTCGTTTGTTTAGTAGCGATTTCAATCGCCGAGTGACTTTCAAGCCAAATCTCGATTAAAATTTGTATAGTTTTTTAAACTAAACAAAGCAAGTTATGGCAATCAAAAAAGGCAGTATAGTTCGCGCTGTACGCGAAAAATTGGAAAACAGTCTAGAAGCCAAAGCCAGCGACCAGCGCTTTTCCTCCTATATATTTGAAACAAAGGGCGAAGTGATGGATGTTCGCGGCGACTATGCCTTCGTCAAATTTGGCAAAGTTCCCACCCCGAATATTTGGCTGCGGGTAGACCAACTCGAAGATTTTAAGTAACTCACCAAAACTAAACTTCACTGTTCTTAATGTAGCGAAGGGTGCGCGACGCGCGCCTTTCCCCAATTAAGCTGATTGCTAAAATCTAAAATCTAAAATCTAAAATCTAAAATCTAAAATCTAATGAATTCTCCATCAAACCGCGTATCAATTATTGGTGCAGGCAAAGTCGGCAGCACCTTAGCCCAACGAATTGCTGAGAAAAATCTGGCAGATGTAGTATTGCTAGATATTGTGGAGGGTTGGCCGCAGGGCGTTGCTTTGGATTTGATGGAAGCTAGGGGAGTGGAACACCACGATCGCCAAATTGTCGGTACAAATGATTATACAGATACTGCAAACTCAAATATCATAGTAATTGCCGCCGGAGTGCCCCGCAAACCCGGTATCAATAGGGAAGATTTAATTAAAATCAATGCTCGAATTGTCACCGAAGCCACAAAACAGGCGATCGAGCATTCTCCCGAAGCAATCTTAATCACAGTCACAAATCCCCTAGATATCATGACTTATTTAGCTTGGGAAGCGGCAGATTTGCCCAAACACCGAGTCATGGGGATGGGGGGAGTTCTCGACTCCGCCCGCTTTCAAACTTTTATTGCAATGGAATTGGGCGTTTCAAATGCTCAAGTCAATGCAACTGTCATCGGTTCTCACGGCGATTTAATGGTTCCTTTGCCCCGCTATTCTACTGTCAACGGTATTCCCATCAATCAACTTATGGATGCTGGGGCGATCGATCGACTCGTACAGCGGACTCGCCACGCCGGCGCCGAAATTGTAGAATTGATGAAGACTGGTAGTGCTTATTTTGCACCCGCATCTTCTGTCTGTTTGATGGTAGAATCTATTTTATTAAATCAGTCGCGACTGTTGCCTTGCTGCGTTTATTTGCACGGCGAATACGGCGTGCAAGATATCTTTTTAGGAGTTCCCTGCCGCTTGGGGTATCAGGGAGTCGAACAAGTAGTGGAACTTGAACTCAGCGATACAGAAAGAGCAGCCTTTATCAAGTCGGGCAAATTGGTTGCCCAAAATATTGAGGAAGCCAGGGCAATATTGAAAACGGCTTCTTAAGCTGGTAGCAATTCGTTGAGTACAGCAGCCTGCTCGCCACTTCCATATAATAATTTATACTGAGTATGACAGTAAGCTGTGTTGCATCTAGATTGCCTATGGTACTAGAGAGGAAGAGGGGGGGAAGGGGAGAGGGGGAGAGGATTTGACGATTTTTGATCGGGACTCGAAATATACAATTTAAATGCACAACAGCTTACGATCGCTCTTTCGGAAGTTGGCTGATCTGGTTTCAACCGCGCTTTTATAAAAAATATCATTGCTCATGCTTGTTATGCTCTATTTCAAATGCAGAAAAATGGGTAGCCAGCAACCGATAAATAAATATTAAATTTCCTCTCAAAAACTTGCTAAAAACGCAAACACTGGCAAAAGTAGTTGAAATTGATCTGGGCGACAATACCATCAGAGTTTCTCTAGAAATTAAAGCAAAAATCTGCCATATTTTCTTTACTAATAAACCAACCGCATAAGCAGTCGGTTTTGGATTATCTCTCACTCGCGATATTATGGCCGAACAACACGGTGGCACTTTAAAGGTAGAAAGGGAAATGCGAGTTTCTACAGATTTTATCATTACTTCGCCCAAACTTTAATCTTCGCGATCGCCATTTCTATCGATCGAGCTTGAAATACCTTTACTTTCGCCAAAAATGTGATACCCTAAATATTGGTATTATCTAAAAGTTTTACACTTCTCAAAAATGGCAAAAATCGGGCAAAAAGTCTCCGGGCGTGCGAAGCTATCTCTCTCCGCGCGTGCCTTCGGTGAAGGGTAGGCAATCGCCCTTGAGTTGAGCCAATTTAACCATAGCCTGCAACTACCTCAACTGTTTGACCGAAAACTAACCTCTGATTCGGTGAATTTTAATCAGTTTAAAAAATCTAATCTCGCGCCTGAAATAACGAGACTGCAAGGAAAAATCTCTAAAATTTCGGATTACCCCAAAGGCTGTCTAAAATCTAATTTAGGAGAGATAAATCGAGCATTACTTAAAACTCTAGAAAAGGCGATCGCCTAAGTTTAAACAAATTTTAAGAGATGCGAACCCAACAGGATATGCGCTCGCCAAAACAAGGAAACCATTGAGCGAGTTTGGGGTAATAATAAAAAGGTGACAATTGCAACCGAAGGGGAGCCAAAAAAATGTCAAAATTAGTCAGAGACGCTCCTCCCGATCGCGCAATGGGACCGGGTTTCTTGTTCCCACTTTCCGAGATTACCTGACCTAATTACGTTAATAAACCCGGTTTATGTGTAAGTTTTGTTAGCATTATTCTCAATTATTGAGAATAAAAGAAGTAGCAAATTCTGCCAATTTTTCAGTAAATATACGGGAGCTAAGATGGTCGATGGACCTCCAAATCTCGAAAAAATACGGAAATGCAGCGTGAGTAGCTGCTAAGTGCTAGCAGAAGGAGGAGAATATGTTCTTTGCCTTTTTGAGTTACCAGGCTCAACTTGCAGAGCCCTATTGAGATGCCATAAACCTCGATAACAAACCGCAAAATAACTAAAGAAAAAGCATTATGTTTCATGAATACCTGTATCACGAAGTCAGCAACCTGCGCGAGAAACTAGCTCACCTAGAAAGAGAAACGCAGTCTCAAACCTGGTTCAAAAAGCTGCAAGCGCTGATGGGAGTTATTAGCAAAATTCGTGAATCCCTAGACTTAGAAACAATATTCAAAATCACAGCCACCGAAGTTCGGCAACTCCTAAATGCCGATCGAGTCGCCGTCTACCGCTTCTTTCCCGAATCCCAATTGAACGAGGGCGAAGTAGTGTCCGAAGACGTACTGCCCCAATACAGCCCATCTTTGGGAACCAAAATCCGCGACTACTGCTTCGGCGAACAATTTGCAGCCAAATACACCAAAGGATACGTTCAAGCAGTCACGGACATCTACAAAGCCCGCTTGAGCCCTTGTCACCTCAAAATCCTTAAGCGGTTTCAAATCCGAGCCAACTTAGTCGTACCGCTGCTGCAAGGGAAACATTTGTGGGGATTGCTGTGCATTCACTCCTGCGGTCAACCCCGCCAGTGGCAAGAAGACGAAATCGAATTTGCCAGACAAGTAGGCGACCATTTAGCAGTTGCCATCTACCAAGCCGAACTGCACTTGCAAACCCAGAGGCAAATAGCACAAATCGAATCCGCCCAGCAGAAACTCCGCGACAGCGAGCAAAAATATCACCAAATTCTCGATTCGATCGCCGATATGGTATTAGTCAAAGGCCCCCAATCGAAAATTGTTTGGGCAAATCAAGCATTCCGCGACTATTACGGCATGACTCAAGAGGAACTTCAAGACATCGTAGACGCACCTTTCGCCGATCCCGACAATACTCTCCAGTACGTCAGAGATGACGGCTTCGTATTTGACACCGGGCACACTCTGCAAATTTCTGAAGAACCGGTGACGCGGCACGACGGAGAAGTCCGGCTGTTCAGCACCGTCAAAACACCGATCCGCAACGCAGACGGCCAAATCGTCATGACTGTCGGCGTCTCCCGCGACATGACGGAACGCAAACAAGCAGAAGAAGCCGTCAAAGCCAGCGAAACAAAATACCGCAGCCTGGTAGAAACCTCCCAAGACATGATTTGGTCGGTCGATGCTTCAGGACGCTATACCTTCGTCAACCCAGCCGTTAAGTACATCTACGGTTACGAACCCGAAGAAATGATCGGTAGGCCGTTCTCCGACTTTGCGACACCAGAACAAAGCCAGAAAGATTTAGAAGCTTTCGCCCGCCTGTTTGCGGGAGAATCAATTTTCCAGTACGAAAGCACTCAAATCGCCAAAGACGGCAGCATGAAACATTTGATGTTTAACGCCATTGCCCTCTACGACGAAACCGGAAACTTCCTCGGCACCACTGGTACAGCCACCGACATTACCGATCGCAAGCGCACAGAAGCAGCCTTGCAACACGCCAACGCAGAACTAGAGCGCAGAGTAGAAGCACGCACGGCCGAACTGCGCCAGACTTTTGCCGCCCTCAGTGCCAGCGAAACCAAGTTTCGGACGATCGCAGCCACCATGCCCGGAGCTTTGTTCCAGTTTTGCAACCGAGACGGAGTTTGGCGCATTGACTACATGAGCGATCGCATCGAAGAGCTCAGCGGCGTCACAGCAGCAGAAATGATGCGAGACATGAATACATTCATTTCCCGCGTCCACCCCGAAGACTTGGAAACCTACATCGCCTCCGTCTGCGAAGCCGTAGAAAATCTTTCCCTCTGGCACTACGAAGGACGGTTAGTCAAGCCTGACGGTGAGATTCGCTGGTGGCAGGGCGACTCCATGCCCACCCGCAGCAAGAACGGCGAAATCGTATTTTGCGGCGTATTGTTCGACATTACCGATCGCAAAGTTGCCGAAACCGCCATCCGCGACAGCCAGCGCCAGCTCAAAGAAGCCCAGAGACTGGCCCACGTCGGCAATTGGGAACTCGACGCACCCACCGGAACCATCACTTGGTCGGAAGAACTTTTCCGCATCTTCGGGCTCGAACCTGCCGAAAGTGCGCCCAACCTAGCCCAACAAATCGCTCTGATCCATCCAGAAGATTTGGAATTGTGGCAGACTCAAGTGCAGCGGGGACTCGAAGCGGGCATCCCCTTCGATTTTGACTTGCGCCTTTACCGTCCCGACGGCACGCTGCGGCATCTCAACGCCTTGGGCAAAGCCGAAACCGATGCCAGTGGCAAGGTGGTAAAAATGTTCGGCACGGCGCTCGACATTACCGATCGCAAAGCCGCCGAAGCAGCACTGCGGCAAGCAGCCGCCGAGTTAGAAGACAGAGTGAGCGATCGCACGGCAGAACTTTCCCTAGCAGTAACCCAATTAGAACAAGAAATTGGCGATCGAAAACTTGCAGAAGCAGCGCTGCAACTTTCCGAGCAAAACCTGCGAACCATATTTAACAATGTCTACGATGCTATCTTCATTCACGACTTAGAAGGCAACATTCTCGATGTCAATAATCGGATGTTAGAAATGTACGGAGTTCCCCGTGAGCAAGCAACAAAATTATCACTTAAAAACGACTATTCAACAGACGACAATTCCCTTGAAAAAATGGAAGAACTTTGGGAAAGAGTATTAGCCGGCGAAACAGGTCGCGTGGAATGGAAAGCGAGGCGTCCCAACGACGGTTCAACTTTTGATGCAGAAATTGCCCTGTCCAGAATTCATCTCAACGGCAATCTCAGCGTCATTGCCAACGTCCGAGATATTAGCGATCGCAAACAGACAGAAGCAGAACTGCAACGCGCTCAACAGTTTATGGAATCAGTGCTCAAAACCATACCCGTAGGAGTATTTGGCAAAGAAGCACAAGAGTTGCGATTTGTACTCTGGAACCCAGCCGCCGAAGAGTTACTGGGTTTCCACGCTGCTGAAGTTATGGGCAAAAACGACTACGACTTTTTCCCCAGAGAACAAGCCGACTTTTTCACCGCCAAAGACCGGGAAGTGCTCGCCAGCGGGCAAATTTTAGACATTCCCGAAGAACTGATTCAAACAAGAGAAGGCGAGAATCGCATATTTCATACCAAGAAAACCGCAATTCTCGATCGAGAAGGCAATCCCCAATATTTATTAGCAGTTACCGAAGACATTACTGAGCGCAAGCAGGGAGAAATTGCTTTGAAGCGATCGGAAGCCCGACTCAGACAACAGGCCGATCGAGAAAAATTGCTCAACAACCTCACTACTCAAATCCGCAATTCCCTCGACTTCGACAGCATCGTTACAGTCGCAGTTAAGGAAATTCGCGCTTTCATGCAGATCGATCGCTGCAATTTTACCTGGTATCGCGGCGACGGAGACGAACCTTTCTGGGAAATTATTAAAGAATCTCGCCTTCGGGAAGTTCCCGATTTAACAGGTAGCTATAAAGCTTCTGACTTCGGCACTATAGGAGAACAGATGTTGCGTCTAGAAACGCTGCAAATCGATGATGTCGGAGCAATCGCAGACCCTGTTTGGAGAAGGTCTCTTAACTCTCTGGGCTACCAATCTATATTGGCAATTCCGATGCAGGCACTTTCGGGAGTAGTGAGCGTTGTTACCTGCGCCCACTCCGCTGCTGTGCGACCCTGGAGTGAGGGCGAAGTAGAATTATTGCAAGCGATTACAGTTCAATTGGCGATCGCCCTCAACCAAGCCGATCTTTACGCCCAAACTCGCAATAAAGCTCTCGAATTAGAACAAACATTACAGAAATTAACCAGCACTCAATCACAGTTAATTCAAAATGAAAAAATGTCAAGTCTCGGTCAACTCGTGGCAGGAGTAGCCCACGAAATCAACAACCCAGTTAACTTTATTTACGGCAATCTCACCCACGCCAACGACTATACTCAAGACTTGCTACACCTGATCGAACTTTACCAAAATCACTATCCCGATCCCGTCCCGGAAATTCAAGAAGAAGTAGACAATATTGAACTAGACTTTCTGATGGAAGATTTGCCAAAGTTGCTTTCTTCCATGAAAGTCGGTGCAGACAGAATTCAACAAATTGTTGCTTCTCTCCGCACATTTTCCCGCATGGACGAAGCGGAAATGAAAGCAGTCAACATCCACGAGGGCATAGATAGCACCCTGATGATTTTGCAGCACCGGCTCAAAGCTAAACACAATCATCCAGAAATTGAGGTAATTAAAGAATACGCTCAACTGCCCTTAGTAGAATGTTATGCCGGACAGTTAAATCAAGTATTTATGAACATCTTGAGCAATGCTTTGGATGCTTTGGAAGAACGGGATCTGCGCCGTTCTGCTGAGGAAATGCGGGAACAGCCCAGCAACATCCGCATCCGCACTGAAATATCGCCAGCGGGCAAAGTAATCATTCGGATTGCTGACAACGGGCCGGGAATACCGGAGACTGTCGGCACTCGGCTTTTTGACCCGTTTTTTACCACTAAACCTGTGGGGAAAGGCACTGGGATGGGCTTGTCAATTAGCTATCAAATTGTTACAGACAGACACAACGGGTCGCTGAAATGCACTTCTTCGCCGGGACAGGGTACAGAATTGGCGATCGAGATTCCCCTCAAAGCTAATTGTTAATGGGGAATTGGTAATTGCGAAAGCGTTACTGTGCGTCATTCGATTTTAGATTTTAGATTTTGGATTTTGGATTGACTTGCGCGAGATAAATGCGGGGGCAATAAGTGATTTTCGATTTTCGATGTTGGATTGATTCCACGGATAAACCCAGGGGCTTGTACCATCAAGAAATTCGTGGTCAGTTTGGTAATTTTCAACCATACCAAATCCGGTAGCATCGTCCTGATATAGCAACCGCCAAGACGGTTAGGACGTTGTTAATGGCTGAAACGATTGATTTTATTGCTTCTTCCTGCTTCCTTCTGCTATAAAATCCAGTCATATCAAATCCGGTAGCATCGGAATTATTCCTCTCTGTATTCTCTCCCTCTGCGTTCTCTGCGCCCTCTGCGGTTAAATCATTCCGATGCAACCGGAAACGATATCAATACTCAACAATCACGGACGGTACGACCGGAATTGAACTCATTCATCTGCGTGAATCTGTGTTTATCTGCCCTCATCTGCGGTTTAAAAAAGAGAATGTATTAACCGCCGATGACAAGGGATTAACGCGGATTCACGCAGATGAATAATTCCGATCCTAACAGATTTGATATCATCACCGAAAATCTAATTTTGATGCACCATTTATTCCCTGGTGCATCATTTTTGAGATTGTGAGTTTGTAGCAAAAATGTCTTCAGGATGTGACGCACTATTTACCAATCTCTACCTCACTCAGTCTCTAATTTCTCTATTACCGAGATTTATCAGAATTTCTGTCACGGCAGAACTATCCAAAGGTTTAGAAAACCAATATCCCTGAGCTAATTCGCAGTCTAGTTCTCGAAGCTGTGCTAACTGTTCGGCTGTCTCTACACCTTCGGCGATCGCATTCAATCCCAAATTGTGAGCCAAAGTTACGATCGCCCGCACAATCTGCAAAGGCTGCCCCCCGTCGTCACCGTTTTCGACAGCCCCCAAGCGGCTCACAAAAGAGCGATCGATCTTCAGTGTATCCAGCGGAAAACGGTGCAAGTAACTTAAAGACGAATAGCCAGTACCGAAATCGTCGATCGACAATCGAATATTTCTACCTTTTAATTGGGCTAGCACAATATTGGCTTTCTTGACATTTTCTACGATCGCGCTTTCAGTAATCTCCAATTTTAAACAGCTCGGATCGCAGCCCGTTTCTGCTAATATTTCATCTATTTCATCGATTAAATTCGGGAAACCTAACTGTTTAGGAGAGAGATTGACGCTCATTGTTAATTGCGAAGGAGCAATAATTGGTAATTTAAAATTCGGAATGGGTACCTGGGAAGTTGTACTTAACGTAGCCGAACTATTGGGAATTGGGAATTGGGAATTGGTAATAGATGAGTGGAAATCCCTAATCGGGAATTGGTAACTGGGAATTGGTAATTTTTTACCGATTCTTTCTTCCCTGTGACCAATACTGGGGCTACGCTCAGTAAAAGTTCCGTGTTCCTCATTCCCTGTATCCGTTACATCAGTTAAATCCCCTCCATTGCCCGTTGCCATCTTCCCTGCTGTTACCCTGAGCGAAGTCGAAGCGCCTTCTTCCTTCTTGTTGCCCTCAGCGACTTGCCCTGAGTGAAGCCGACGGGAGTCGAAGGGCCTCGTTCCGACTTCCGTTGGACTTCTTCCCTGTTCCTCGGTTAACATTTCTTGCCAAATCCGCAATTGCTGACAAGCTTCCCGCAACACCCAGGCTCCCAGAGGCACGATCAAACCTGTTTCTTCAGCTACAGGGATAAAAGTAGACGGCGGAACTAGACCCCGAACTGGGTGGTACCAGCGCACCAAGGCCTCAAAACCTTCGATCGCACCGCTGGCGAGCGAAACAATCGGTTGGTAGTGCAGAATAAAGTGCGAACATTGATCCTTGCTCTCTCCTAATTCCTCTTTGCCCAAAATAGCCAACCGCAGGTCAGTTTCTAACTGCAACAGCGACATAGTTTGGTCGTGCATCGCCAAATTAAACACTTCGTGGCGGGCCTTACCCAAAGCTTTAGCGCGGTACATAGCGATGTCAGCATCGCGTAGGAATTCTTCCGGGTGAGTGTACGAATTCGATTCGCCACTGTCGGTGGCTTCGCCTCGACTGAAAACAATGCCAATGCTAGCGGTGGTAAATACTTCGTGTCCTTCGAGATGAAACGGCTTCGTCAGTTCTGTTTGTATCTTTTTAGCTGCGAGGGTGGCGTCGCTGAGGCTCTGAATGTGGTCTAGCAGGATGGTGAATTCGTCTCCCCCCAGCCGGGCGACGGTATCAGAAACCCGGACGCAGGTTTGCAGTCGCTGCGCGAGGGCGATTAGCAGTTTGTCTCCTAAAACGTGTCCTAAAGAATCATTAACTACTTTGAAGCGGTCTAAATCTAGGAAAAGTAAACCAAATTTGTAATCGGGGGACTGATTGGATCGCCGGATGGCTTGTCCTAGCCTGTCGATGAACAAAACCCGGTTGGGCAAACCCGTCAGCGCATCGTGAAAAGCGCCGTGCAGCAGTTCCCGTTCTACTCGCTTGCGCTCGGTGACATCTCGGATAATAATCTGGCCGGCCGTCGAGCCTTGATAAATAGCGGGGATGCCGGCCATTTCAACGTCTATTATTTGTCCGTCGAGCCGCATCAGTTTTTGTTCGGCAAGGTCGAGTGGCTGATTTTCGGTCTCGACTAGCCGAAGGCGCTCTGTGGCTATTTCCACATAGTTTGGATGGACGAAATGCAATAGGGGAAAGCCAATAAGCGCTTCGGGAGAGCTCGCACCGAGGAGTTTCGCGCCCGCAGCATTGATGTAGGCGATTTTCCCTTGACTGTGAACGGCGATCGCTTCGGGAGATAGTTCTACTAAACGGCGATAGCGTTCTTCACTTTCTTTGAGAGATACTATCAACTCGCATCGCTCTTTTTCAGCCTGCTGGCGTTCGACTTCCATTTGGTGAACCGCCAGAATTTTGCCAATACTTTGAGCCATCAATTCTATAATTTCTATTTCCTCATACTTGAACTTTCTTTTCTTTATTTCTGGCGAACTAAAACTCAACGTTCCGTAAGTTTTATTGTTGACAAATATCGGCGTTCCGATGTAAGATTCCGACTGGCAGTTCTGATAAGCAGGATGTTCGCGCATCTCAATATCTGCTCCTATATGAGAATACGCAACTGTTTTGTTAAGTTTAATGACTGCCGCGCAGTAAGTATCGCTGAGGTTCAATTCTAAGCCTCGCACGAAGTATTCTAAATCGCTTTTCGCGGCTCTGACAATAAAAGTCTCGTTGTCAACTTCAGCCATGATTCCCATAGAAAGTCCAAACATCAAACAGCCTGCTGTTAGATAATCGTCAACCCGTTCTTCAAAGTTTTGATAATGATAAGTTGTAATCCGGTGCAAGTGTTTTAGATTAGCGCTAAAAGCTGCTAAAGCTTGAGAATTTAAAAATAATTCTTCTTCCGATCGCTGGCGGTCGGTAATGTCTGTTTGTACTCCAATAAAGTGGGTTAAGTGTCGCCGCGAGTTGTAAACCGGAGCGATCGACAGTTCGTGCCAAAAAGGCGTGCCGTCTTTCCGAAAGTTGCGTAATATAACTTGAGCTTCTCTGCCTTCTTCAATCGCAATTCGCAATTGTTGGGCAGCGGGGCCGTCAGTGTCTGTGCCCTGCAAAAATCGGCAATTTTTGCCCATTAACTCGTCTCTGCTATAACCAGTAATCCGCTCAAAACTGGGATTGACATAAATAATCGGATTATCTGCAACAGTCGCGTCGGTGATTGCAATGCCGTTGCTGCAACTTTCGATCGCCCGTTCCATCATTTGCAAACGCTCTTGCGATCGAATCCGCTCGATCGCCGCAGCTAACACGTTGGCGATCGCTTCTACAAAATAAACGTCATCTTGACTGAAAACCCGCCCTTGGCTGGTATGAACCCCCAAAATGCCCCAGGCCTGCGAGGAGGAACTGTTGGCTGGTTCTGCTTGTCCCCAGTTGCTCCCCAGTCCCCGATTCCCGGGAATAATCACAGTGACGCCGCTGACAGCCCGGTGGTTGTGCAGCAGCGGCAACTCGCTAAAGCGCGTTTCCACCCGCAAATCTTCGACGATAGTCGGTTCGCCCACTAGCAATGTGTAACCTGCTTGCGATCGAGCAGAAGCGGCAACAGTAGCGCTGCCGACGAGGCCGGGCTGCCAGCCAACCCCCGCTCGCAGCAGAAAAGCATGACCAGAGGGCAACAGTTCTAACAACTGGCAATAATCAACGTCCAGGGTTTGAGCAATTAAAACCGCAGCTTTGTCCATCAGTGCGGACAAATCTGTTTCGGCCAGGGCCTGCTGCCCCAAGTAAGCGACGGCCGCTTGCTGGCGGGCCCGCGAGTGGATTGACGTGAGCAATTCCTGCTCCTTGGCGGCCGCTCGTTTGCGATCCGTAATGTCGCTGAACACCGACAGAACAGCTTTCCCCGACACCAATGTCAGATACCGCATCGATACACTTGCCCAAAACAGCGTGCCGTCAGCTTTTTTAAGCCGGACTTCTGTCTCGCGGACCAGTCCGTTGCGGGCGAGCCGCAACAGCAATTCCTGGCGATCTGCAGGTTTGTGGTAGAGGATTTCGGCTTTTTGGCGGTCGATCGACTTGAATCCTGTGAACCCGAAAGCCTGACGGCATAAATCGTTACTATAAAGAATTGTGCCGTCCCCCAGACTGCTGACGATCAGGGGTATTGGCATCGAGTTGGCGATCGTCAGCAGTAATTCTTTGGTTACTTGCAGCTCTTTGTACAAATCGGGCTTGGATGCCCAGCCGTGAAAGTCTTCAGAGTTTTCAGGGATAAAACTTTCCATTGTTTAATCGATCCATTAGCAGACAACTTTTTTAAACTTGTGGTAAATCAATACTGCGGACGGTTTTTAATTAGCATTCGTAGAATATAAAGTTTCAAGTCGATTCGCCAATCGAGCTACCAACGGAAAATCAAGGGTTTCAAACTACGAACTAAAAACAGTCCAGACTATTGGTAAATGACGATTTCAGATGCAGAGGAGGATCTACAGTAGCCCACAACACATTAATCTTAACCAGAACTATGCAACTCAAGGCCCCTAAACTGCTCGGCTGAAGTTTGATATGCTGCTCTCCCGTTAAAGACCACATCTGTCTTTGGTATGACAATCTACTGTTTTTAAAGTTGCGTTAAGTTTTGATGTATGGCGAGGTACTTTACCAAATGTGCAGCGGAAGCTCCTAATCTAAAAAGTAAAGTCACCTGCTTGCCAACCACCGAATACTATCCGAGGAGAGAGGAGAAATGCTTGAATCTTACCGCCGTACCGCGGCCGTTCGGGCCCATGAGGGAATTCCACCCCTGCCGCTAGACGCCCAGCAAACGTCGGAACTGTGTGAACTGCTGAAAAATCCGCCGCCAGGAGAAGAAGAAACCTTAATAGAATTATTGCGCGATCGCGTCCCCCCAGGCGTAGACAGCGCCGCCTACGTCAAAGCTGGTTTTCTAACTGGCATTGCTAAAGGCGAAATCCACAGCCCCCTAATTGCTCCCAAATGGGCAGTTTACCTGCTGGGGACAATGATGGGCGGTTACAACGTCCAATCTTTAATCGATTTGCTCAATCCTACTGCCGAAATTGCCATTCCCGCCACCGCAGCCCGGGCCTTGAGCAAAACGTTGTTAGTATTCGACGCTTTCCACGATATTCTGACTTTATCCGATACCAATCCCTACGCCAAGCAGGTAGTCGATTCTTGGGCGGATGCCGAGTGGTTCACCAGCCGCCCCCAACTGCCCGAAGCGATTACCGTTACAGTCTTCAAAGTTCCAGGAGAAACCAATACTGACGACTTGTCCCCCGCACCTCATGCTACCACGCGGCCGGACATTCCCCTACACGCTTTGGCGATGCTGGAAAGTAAGATGCCAGGAGGTTTGCAAACCATTGCAGACTTGAAGCAAAAAGGTCATCCCGTAGCCTATGTTGGTGATGTTGTCGGCACCGGTTCCTCGCGGAAATCCGCGATTAATTCCGTGCTCTGGCACATTGGCAATGATATTCCGTTTGTGCCGAACAAGCGCAGTGGCGGTTATATTTTAGGAAGTGCGATCGCCCCGATATTCTTCAATACCGCTGAAGATTCCGGCGCATTGCCGATCGAATGTGATGTCTCCAAAATGGAAACAGGAATGGTAATTACCATCCATCCATACAAAGGCGAAATCACCAACGAAGCCGGAGAAATAATCTCCACATTCACCCTCAAACCCGACACAATTCTAGACGAAGTTCGCGCAGGTGGCCGAATTCCGCTATTAATTGGACGAACTTTAACCGACAAAACCCGCGCAGCTTTAGGACTAGAACCCAGCACTATTTTTACCCGCCCTACAATCCCAGTAGATACGGGCAAAGGCTTCACTTTAGCACAAAAAATGGTAGGCAAAGCTTGCGGTTTGTCCGGCGTTCGTCCCGGTACATCTTGCGAACCAGTCATGACAACAGTCGGCTCGCAAGATACCACCGGGCCGATGACTCGAGACGAATTGAAAGAACTTGCTTGTTTGGGATTTAGCGCCGATTTGGTAATTCAAAGTTTCTGCCACACCGCCGCTTATCCGAAGCCAGTTGATGTCAAAACTCACCATGAATTGCCCGATTTCATGGCAGAGCGCGCCGGCATAGCTTTGCGCCCCGGAGACGGCATTATTCACTCTTGGCTGAACCGGATGTTATTGCCGGATACAGTGGGAACTGGCGGCGATTCTCACACTCGTTTTCCTTTGGGAATTTCCTTTCCTGCGGGTTCGGGATTGGTGGCATTTGCTGCTGCCTTGGGCGTCATGCCTTTGGATATGCCGGAATCAGTTTTAGTGCGGTTTAAAGGTGAATTGCAGCCCGGAGTAACGCTGCGGGATGTTGTGAATGCCATTCCCTATGTGGCGATTCAAAAAGGTTTGCTAACCGTCGAGAAACAGAACAAGAAAAACATCTTTTCTGGGCGGATTATGGAGATTGAAGGTTTGCCCGATTTGAAGGTCGAGCAGGCTTTTGAATTGACCGATGCGACTGCAGAGCGTTCTTGCGCGGGATGCACGATTAAATTGAGCGTGGAGACTGTTTCCGAGTACATTCGTTCCAATGTCGCGCTGCTGAAAAACATGGTGGCGCGGGGCTATCAAGATGCGCGGACGATGATGCGCCGGGTGGCGAAGATGGAGGAATGGCTGGCAAATCCGGTGCTGCTGGAGGCGGATGCTGATGCGGAATACGTTGAAATCATCGAAATCGATCTGAACGAAATTAAAGAGCCAATTGTGGCTGCTCCCAATGACCCGGATAATGTTAAGTTGTTGAGTGAGGTTGCGGGCGATCGGGTTGACGAAGTATTTGTCGGTTCTTGCATGACAAATATCGGTCACTACCGCGCCACTGCGAAGGTGTTGGAAGGTGCAGGGGAAGTGAAAACTCGCCTGTGGATTTGTCCGCCAACTCGGATGGACGAACAGCAACTCAAAGAAGAAGGTTATTACAGCATTTTTGGAGCCGCTGGAGCGCGTACAGAAATGCCTGGTTGCAGTCTTTGTATGGGCAATCAAGCGCGGGTTAAAGATGCGACAACGGTTTTTTCCACTTCTACTCGTAACTTTAACAACCGCATGGGCAAAGATGCTCAAGTTTATCTGGGTTCAGCGGAATTGGCGGCCGTTTGTTCGCTGTTAGGTCGCATTCCCACAGTCCAAGAATACAACGACATTGTGTCGAAGAGAATCGATCCTTTTGCTGGTGATTTGTATCGGTATTTGAATTTCGATCAAATTGCTGGTTTTGAGGATGAAGGACGAGTTATTGCTTTGGAAGATATGCCTCGAATTGAGGATATTTTAGGGATTCCCGATGGTGTGCTGAGCAAGTAATTTCGTCGAAACTCAGCGAACTGCTTATCTGGAAACGCAAATGAACGCAGGTGTACGCAGATGAATTTTATCTGCGTTCATCTGTGTTAATCCGCTGACATCTGCGGTTACAACAAATCCCAGAAGGTCCATGAATCATCCCCCGTTTTTTGTTTAAAATATAAGTAGAGGCGAGTTCGATCGCCAATCTCTAATTCCGCTCCAGGATATCGACCTGCCAATCCCTATAAATCCGCTTGAGGAGAAAAAAAGTATGTCTGAACGAGCTTTAATCACTGAAAACCCAGAGAGACCAACTTCAGCGCCAGAAATTCGCATTGGTAATGAAATGGTAGAGTTTCTCAGTGTAATTCAGCAAACTCCGAGAGAATATTGGCCTAATTTGCTTAAAATGATGAGGTTATTTCTGGAAACTGTGACAGTTAAGCCAGGATTGTCGGAACCCGCCGAGACGCCTGAAAATGTAGATTTTACTAAACTGTCGAAGGAGGGAAGTATCAACAGAAATCAAGCTATGACCAGAGTAATGCTAGCGGGGATAAAGGAGGGAAATGAGGATAACGAAAAACCAGAAATTATCGATCCTTTACAGCAGCACGAAGCTCTGAGCAAGCTGTTACAGTCTTGGGTAGATGATGGAGATGAACAGGAGCAAACAGAAACCGCTGAAGTTCTCCGCAAGGCACTAGAAGAAAACCCCGTGCATATATAAGAGCATTCCATGAGCAGAATAGTTTTGTTAGATTCTGGGCCTTTAGGAATTGTTACAAATCCCAAAGCCACCTCTCCTTTTTATCAAGAGGGCAAACTTTGGCTGCAATCTTTGCCACAGAAAGGTTACATTGTAATGCTCCCTGAAATTGCTGACTATGAGGTGAGGCGCGAATTAATTCGTGCAGGTAAGGCTGCCGGCATTAGACGACTTGATGAACTTAAATCGCAAATCCCCTACCGTCCTTTGACTTCGGAGGTAATGCTTTTAGCGGCTCAGTTGTGGGCGCAAGCGAGAATGAGAGGAAGACCAACCGCAGAAGCTAATGCACTTGACGGGGATGTGATTTTGGCGGCTCAAGCAATATTGGAGGCAAGTGAAGGCAATGATGTGGTAATTGCTACAACAAATGTCGGGCATTTGTCGCAATTTGTTGATGCTCGCGAGTGGCGACTAATTCAGTAATCTTTAAATCGATCGCACTTACGCACTTACGCACTTACCCTATACCTGCTATACTTTGAACTACAGATATTTTTGCAGACACCGTTGGCGAGATAAACAGGATGGTGGAAACAGTGGACACAATCGAAAAAATTGACGATCGCACACAAACCCGCTACTGGGGTCAAGTTACAATCATAGACGCGGGCGATCGTTATAAGATCAATCGCATTGAAGTCAAGCCGGGGCATCACATCAGCACCCAAATGCACTATCACCGCAGCGAGCACTGGGTTGTCGTCTCCGGTACCGCTAAAGTTATCTGCGACGACAAAGAGACGATTCTCATGCAGAAACAGTCAACCTACGTTCCCATGAATACTGCTCACCGCGTAGAAAATCCCGGCGTGATTCCCCTGGTAATGATTGAAATCCAAAATGGTGAATACCTCGGCGATGATGACATTATCCGCTTCGCCCAAGATGCTCACGAGCAAGATTGATCCTAGATCCAAATATGAAGCAATCGCAGACACCGGGGAAAAGCTTCGCACACCGAACAATCACCGAAAGCAACCAGGATACAAGCCCCCGGATTCATCTCGCGCAAGTCAATGCTTCAATTCTAAAATCTAAAATCTAAAATCTAAAATCGATTGACCTACGCCGCGACAGGAAACCAGATAATATCATGTCCGCTCGATTGACCATAATATCCCGGCCGGGCGGGTTTTTGAGATTGTCAATTATTGGCAGATATTGTTAGTGAACCCGCCCCTACCTGATGAAGGGTAATCGACCGGACATGATATAAATCCTACCATTAAAACTGTAGGGGCAATTTCAGAATTGCCCCTACCTGATTATATTAACTTTGTTAAGCACCAGAATTTGATATAGCAATTGGCGATCGTCCTACGGCAAAGAAGCGTTTTTCAAATCTACATTTGCCATATTGGCATTCTTTAAATTAGCACCTGTCAAGTCCGAACCGTTCAAATTTGCACCGTTCAAATTTGCATTGGTCAAATTTGCATCCCGCAAGTTGACTCCCTGTACGTCTATTCCCGACAAACTGCCACCTCTGAGGCTGACATTAGATAAATTCGCTAAAGACTGGCGAGCATTTCTCAGGTTTGCACCCGCCAAATTGGCGCTTTCTAAATTAGCGCCGATTAAATTAGCGCTGGTGAGGTTGGTATTTTTCAAACTCGCAATCACTAAACCCGCCAAACTCAGATTAGCGCGGCTCAAATCAGCACCCTCCAAATTAGCCCCGTGCATTTTAGCCGCAATTAAACTCGCACCTTGCAATTTAGCTTGTTTCAGATTTGCTTCATTCAGTTTGGCTTCGTTCAAATTTGCACCGTTCAAATTTGCACCGCTGAGATTCGCACCGCTCAAATCTGCGCCCGTCAAATCAATACCAGCCAGCTCCGCTCCTGTCAAGTCACATTGGGTACATTTTTTAGTTTCTAATAATTGTTTGACGTGTGATACGTTTTCTGCCTTTACTCCCGAGGCAAAACCGATCGCAATCAGCAGCCCTGTTGTTGTTAAAATTCCAAGTTTCATATACCCACCCTCAGCAATATCTCTCTCTTAATAATATCCCACATTATTAAAGAGGGTAGGGTGATCAGTCTCTTTGATAAACTGTGACAATCATCACCCTGTTGTGCACAACATATGCAATAATTATTGACGTTTCAACTCCCCCAAATTATTGTAACGAATTATTGCTTTTTCAGGAACCAAAAAGGAAAAGATTGCGTCGGTTCGAGACGGACGCCGGTAATGCTGTTCTGAGCAAACGTATAGTCCTTATCCTGCCAAAGAGGGATGAAAGGTACATCTTTACCCAGTATGTCTTGAATTTCGGCAAATATGGCTTTGCGGGTTTGAGGGTTTGTTTCTTTGCGCTGCTTGTCGATCAGTTGATTTACCCGATCGCTATAATAAAACGAACCCTGACTTTGACTTGCACCCTTGGAGCAGCCCCCAGCCTCCGAACCTGTGGCACAATCTAAAAACGGCTGAATGTAATTGTCAGCGTCAAAAAAGTCGGCCGACCAATCCACTAAAACCGCTGGATAAATGCCCTTCTCTATGTTTTGAAACAAAGTCGGAGATTCAACGCTGTTAATTTCTACCTGCATTATCCCGTCCATTTTGAGTTTAGTTTGCGCCTCGATCGTACTCGCGACTAAAGCTCTTTTTCTTGAAGCCGAAGCATGCCAAATTTGCAGAACAAAAGGATTTGTGGCCGAGTATCCCGCTTTCGTTAAAAGTTCCTTGGCTTTGGCCGTGTTGGCGTCGCCGTACAGTTCTTTGAAAACCGGTTTTTGAACGTCCAAGGTTGTGGGAATCAGACTGTAAAGCGGTTGTGCTTGTCCCAGCAGTACGCGCTCGTTAATCAGCGGGCGATCCATCACTGCTGCGATCGCTTGTCTCACTTCTAACTTATCCAGCGGTTTAGACTGCATATTCAGCGTCATGTAATTAACCGTACTGCTTTCCCCCGCAATTTCCTGCCATTTCCCTTTTTTTGCTCCCTCATCCAAGCTGCGAACTTGGTCTGCATCCAGAGACAAATAAGCCACATCAACAGCACCAGTCTGAAAAGTATTGAACAAATTTGACGAACTAGAAAGCAGCAAAATGTCAATTCCTTGATTAACCGGCTTTTCCCCCCAATACTTGTCAAACACGTCAAACTTGAGAGAATCGCTGCCGTACTTCGCCAACTTGTAACGTCCAGTTCCCACAAAGGTATCGGGTTTAAATTTACCCGGCCCAATCTCGTAAGCTTTCGGAGAAACTGCACACATACCCGAAAATGTCAACAGGGAAGGAAAAGCAGCAAAAGGCTTTTTGAGTTGAAAAGTTAATTCGTATTCACCCGTCGCTTTCACGGATTCTACTGCATCGCTCAACAACAAAGCCGGACTGCCGCCATTTTGGATAAACCGCTGCAAGGAAAATTCCATTGCGGCGGCGTTAAACGGTGTGTCGTCGTGAAAAACAACGCCTTGACGCAAGGGGATTGTATATGTCAATCCGTCTTGGCTAACTTTTGGCATCGCTGTCGCTAAGTGGGGGATTAACTTTGTAGTTCCCGACTCGTAGGCGTAGAGAGTGTCGCCCAAATTGCGTAGCAATTGTCCAGATAAGGTTTCGTAACCGTCCGCAGGGTCGATCGTCCGCAATTTCAAAGTTGTGCCAATAGTAACGCGGTTATTAGCATTTTCGCCGCTCGCAGTGACCGATGGACGTGTTCTTTGTCCACAACTTGCAGTTAACAAGCAGCACAGAAAGAACAGAGCTATCGCTTTAATCACTGAAGGTTTTATATGTATTCTAGGCTGCTGCTTGTTGATTCCCATCGTCTTTTTTTGACACTCCAAATTACTGATTATATTATCAGGACTTACGCACTGTTAGACTAGAAACCGGATTTATTGGTAGATTCTCCTGTAATATCACGTCCGAGCGATTGACCATAATATCCCGGCCGGGCGGGTTTTTGAGATTGTCAATTATTCGCAGATATTGTTGTTGAACCCGCCCCTACCTCATTTCGGGCGAAGCGAAGCGGAGGGAATCGACCGGACAGAAGATAATAGCTAGTAAAAGTATAGTCATTTATGACATGACATGGGAGGCATTAAGTCCCTCCCCTTTCACTTTTACTTTGAGCGGATTGACCCGCCTCGGCTGAACTACGCAGCTCCCTATCAAGAAAGCTAAACGCATTTGGGATTGCTTTTCTGAGGATATTGTAAGACCCGTTGACATCGGAATTAATTAATTGACCGACCGATGTCTTGTACAAACCTCTCTTAATTCGCTTGCCGCTAAATGCGACACCATCAGCGCCAGTATGCCCGTACACCGGAATCGGGTCTAAATTCAGGAAGCTCGACTTCGAGGTATAAGATTCCTCTTCCTGTAGCACCTTAATCCCAACCAGTCGAGCTTTGTATTCCAACATCTCAATTAATCGAGCATGAGGAATACTGACGAAGTTTTGGTTGGTTTGCTTTCCTAAACCAATCTCGGTTTTCCATTGTGCATTCTTGCCAATTACTAGCGTCCCAATTTGTTTGGCGACCAAGATACCGATTATTAGCCGACTGGCGTGATGCAAGTAATTATCGACTTTTTGGTTGCGACAGCGAGTTAAGCGCTGAATGCGGGGCGAACTCTTGCGACTTCCTTTTAACTGAGATTGTAAGTGTGAAGAGCGTTTGTTGTAGAACTGGTTAATCGATTTTAATGGTCGCCCGTTAATCAACAGAGGGATGAAACCTGGCTGATTTGAAGTTAACGCCACTAAATTATTCAGTCCTAAATCAATACTAGCTGCCCAAATATCGTTACTGACGGTGGACTCCGGCTCATTATAAATCACCTCAATCACATACGAATCACATTTGGGAATCAGCCTAACTTGGCAAATTTGAGCGGGATTTACTTTGGTCTTTATCAAGATTTCCGTACCCGAAAGCTTGATAATTCCTTTCTTCAATTGCTTGCTGCTAATCGCCTGAATCGTATATATAAGAATATTACGACCCTTGGCTTTATCTTTATATTTCGGTAGCTTCGGACGACCCGTGAATTTAGAAGAATCAATTTTGTAAGCTTTGACTGCTTCAAAAAAGGATTTCCAATTCTTGTCCAATATCATCAAAATTTGTTGACTAACCTTGGCGGGCAAAGCCTTGTATGCTTGATGAGATTTCATCAAACGGTTCATCTCGTTGTAGTTGATGTAACCCCATCCATAAGTAAAACTTTGACGAATGACGTAGTTGGCCGCATTGTAAAGATTCTTGGATTTAAAGGCTAATTCATCCATTTGGGCAAAACGGTGTTCCGTAGATTTAATGATGTGCCTCTCTGTTAGCTGCATTTGGATTTTCCATTCTTAACGAGCGCAACATTCTTGATTTCTCTGACTAGATGATACTACTATTGTCTATTAATGCTTAAAAGTTTAATGAAGTTTTACAATACAAATATCGCTGCCTAACCAGAGCAACTTAAAAACTTGGTGATGTTCGATCGGTTTGAACTCCTTCTGATCAATTTTTAGAGCTTGCTGGCTCATGAGTGTTCTTGCTAAGAAGTGCGACGATCGTCTTAATTAATTTATCCGGTTCGATCGGCTTTGCCAGATGTCGGTGAAATCCAGCTTGCAAAGCTTGCTGTTGATTAACCTCGCCCGCATAGGCAGTCAGGGCGATCGCGGGAATCAGCCCGCCTTGTGCTGGCTGCAGGGCTCGCACTTGCCGCAACAGCATATAGCCATCCATCCCCGGCATTCCAATGTCGCTCACCAGGACATCTGGCTGGAAATTAGTCAACGCTGTGAGGGCTTCTTGAGGGACAGCAACAGTCAGTACCTCTGCACCTGCATCTTCTAGCAAAAAGGAAATCAACTCTCGCATATCCGGCTCATCATCTACCACAAGTATCCGCATCCCGGATAACGGTTCCTCCGCAGTCGATCGTTCCGAAAGTCCTGCAAGAGAGTTTTCTTGTCTTACCTTCGGTGATAGGGGCAGTCTTACAGTAAAGGTAGCTCCTAACCCTTCACCCTGGCTATCTGCCTCAACGGTGCCACCGTGCAGTTCGACTAGATGCCGCACGATCGCCAGCCCCAATCCCAAGCCACCAAACTTGCGGGTTGTAGCGCCATCTTTTTGGCGGAAGTAGTCAAACACGTAGGGTAAAAACTCCGGTGCGATGCCAATCCCTGTATCCGCCACCGTAATTTGAGCCTGATTGCCAACACGAGTCAAATTCACCTCAACGCGCCCCCCGGCTGAAGTAAATTTGACCGCATTGGAAACAAGATTCCAGACAATCTGCTGCAAACGGCCCGAATCCCCCAAAATTTGTCCGATCTGAGGATCTAACACAGTCCGAATATCAATGGATTTGGCAACAGCAGCCAAATTGACAGTTTCGATCGCCGATTCCACAGTTAAAGCTAAATCGACTGGACGAATATTAAGACTGAGCTTGCCTTGGAGAATTTTCGAGACATCAAGCAAATCTTCAATCAATTCACTTTGCAGCTTGGCATTGCGTTCGATCGTGGCTAACGCCTGGGCGGTTTTCGCCGCATCTAGCTTGCCAGTTTGCAGCAGCTTTGACCACCCCAGGATGGGATTGAGGGGCGATCGCAACTCATGGGACAGTACCGCTAAAAACTCATCCTTGATCCGATTGGCCTGTCTTAGCTGTTCCGCTTGCTGCTGGAGTGAATCGTTCAGATTTGCCCGTTCCAGAGCGATCGCGATCTGGTCACAAGTAGATCCCAGCAGCTCGATTTCTGCAGGCGTGAAGTCCGTCCGAGTCAGACTGGCAAATGAGAGCGTTCCTAATAACCGCCCTTGAGCGATTAACGGTTGACCCACGTAAGCCGTCATGCCCAGTTCAGAGACGGCTTTAGCATTCGGATGAGTGGAGAGTTCGGCTTGATTCAAGACAAGTTGCTGCTGCGTTTGGGCAACCAGTCCACAGAGATATTCCCCTAAATCGATCCATGCGATCGCCTGCGCCCTTTCTTCAGAGATGCCATCATAGTTTCTCAAATGCAGCATCGGCTGGTTGTCTTTTTCTTCCACCATGAAGTTGTAGTAAGAGTGCAGATCCAGTTGCACTGCAAGTTTGCGGAATAGCGCGTGCATCAAAGCCAGAGGCTGTTCTGTCTGCATCAGATCGCGGGTAGTTTCATACAGCAATTGCAGTCGCTCACTTGCTTGCCGTTGGGCCGTCTTGTCCTGCATGATTTTGACAAATCCCTGGGGACAATCCGCTTCGTTAAGCAGGGGCATCATCAATCCACTGGCCCAAAAGCGATTTCCATCTTTGCGGACGTGCCAGCGTTCGTCTTCGGCCCGTCCTTGCAGTAGAGCCGTTTGCCTCTGGTACTCGGCTTGTCCTTGTTCGTTATCTTCGGGTGTGAAGATCATCCGACTCGAGCAACCAATTGCTTCTGTCTCGGTATAGCCCAACAACCTTTCTGCCCCGGAGTTCCAACTGGCAATGATGCCGTTAAGGTCGAGGGTGAAGATGGCATAATCTTTGGCGCTTTCAACGATCAGACGGAGGCGGGATTCACTCTCGCGCAGGGCTTCCTCAGCTTGTTTGTGGTCTTCAATATCAACACAGGAGCCGATGTAGCCCAAGAACTCACCGTCCAATCCGTAGCGAGGAACAGCTTCATCCATAATCCAACGGTATATGCCATCACAGCGTTTCAAGCGATAGTCCATCTTGAACGGTTGACGGGCATCAAAGGCAGTCACATACGTGTCTAAACAGCGCTCAAAGTCGTCGGGGTGGACTCCTTCTGTCCAACCATTGCCCGTTTCTTGCTCGATCGTCCGTCCCGTAAAGTTTAGCCACGGGAGGTTGAAGTAATAACAGAGTTTATCGGTGCGGGCCATCCAAATCAGCACAGGGGCGGCATCTGCCATCAGCCGGAACCGTTCCTCACTCTCCCGTAGTGTGGCTTCGGCTTGTTTGCGATCGGTGATATCGTTGACCAGTGCTACAAACCCTTCAACTTTTCCCTGGCTATTGAAGCGGGGAACATAGGTCGCATTGACATAACGGGTTCCACCATCTTTGTAGGAAATTTGGGTTTCAAAGGTCACTTCTTCTCCTGCCAAGACTTGCTCAACATAAGGACGAATCGCTTCATACCCCGTTTCGCCTAAAACCTCTCGGAGATGCTTGCCGTAGATTTCTTTTGCCTCAGATCCAAACCATTCTTCATATGCTCGATTGTGGAAGCGGTAGCGTTGGTCTGAGTCTACAAAGCAAATCAAGGCAGGCACGGCATTGGTGACTAAACGAAGTTCTGCTTCTCGTTGTTGCAATACCTCCTCGGCCAGTTTTCGATCGGTGACATTTCGGAAATAAATCGTAATCCCGTTCGCGGCAGGGTAGGTGCGAACGTCATACCAACGATCGTGCTCGGGATAAAACGCCGTGACTGACAAAGCCACGCGCTCGTTTGCCACGCGACGATAAACCCGCTCAAACTCGCTGCCATCGAGTCCGGGGAATTCTTCCCACAAATTCTTCCCAATCAGCTCGCCTGCAGTGCGGTCTAGCAGAATTTCCGCTGACCGATTCACGTAAGTGAAACGCCAATTCTCATCAAGGGAAAAGAATCCATCATCAATGCTCTCCAGAATGTTCCGACTCAGCTCTTCGCTTTGACGCAACGCTTCTTCGGTTTGTTTACGATCGCTGATGTCGATTAATACGCCGCGCGTCGAAATTATGATGCCATCAGCGTTATAGGCGGAATCGCCCTTTGCCAAAATCCAACGAACGGTGCCATCTGCCCAAAGCGTCCGATACTCTATTTCAGTATGCGGTTGATTCGCTTTTAGCTCTGTGAGCGCGCTGTGAACGAACTGGCGATCGTCGTGATGCACCGCTTCTAAAAACACCTGCATGGACATGGCGGTATTGACGGGTAAACCAAACATCGCTTTGGCTATGTCCGTCAAACTCAGCGTGTCAGTTTCCCTATCCCAATACCACAAACCCAAATTGCCGCCTTCGGAAGCCAGTCGGAGCTGTTCTTCGCTCTCGCGCAATGCCTGGAACGATCGATCGCGCTCGAAGACGATGCTGGCAACTTTGGTGCCGAACTCGGCGAGTTTCTGTTCCCAATCAGTCGGCATCCGCGCCTCGCTAAAGCACAGCATCAGAGACCCCAGAGGTAGATTGTCGTGACTGAACACGGGCTGAGAATGACACGCTAGAATGCCATGAGCCACGCATAAATTTCGCCATGCTTGCGACCAGCGATCGTCGTTGGCAATGTCGGCGCAGGTCACGGGCTGACCGCTATACACTGCTTCGCCGCAGGTTCCAATGCACAAATCGTTAATCGGAGCATCTTGGAGTCCTTCACCAAAAGACGCTGGAAAGTCTGGAGTAATGGATCTGTTAAACGTCAGCCGCTGAGCATCGGCTAGCAGGAAGCAGGCGCGGGTACCCGGATTCAGCCTGGATACTGAGTCACACACGGCTGCCAGACAGTCGTCTAGTGGCTGTCCGAATGCGATCGACTCCAGCAGCCGTTTCTGCTCGATTAGGATGAGTTCAGCCTGTTTGCGATCGGTAATGTCGGCAAGCAAAACGGTCAGTCCACTGGGCGAAGGGTAAATTCGATGGTCGTGCCAACCGTTCCAAGGTGAGTAGAGATAATCAAACTGGAGCGGCGTTTGTTCCCCCATTGCCCGATGAAACTGCACGTAAGCATCGGTGTCAACGGCAGCCGGAAATAGCTCCCAAACGTTCTGACCCAGAATCGCTGACCGCGGCATTCCAACCATTTCACAGTAGCGATCGTTGGCATAGGTGTAGCGCCAATCGCGATCGAGGATGTAAAACCCATCGTTGATGCTAGAAAGTACCGTTTCTAGCTGTTCTTTTGCCTCCGTCGCCGCAGTTTGTGCGACTTCGCCCCGAACCTGGGCTTTTTGTTCTAGCGACCTTGACTCCTGTAAAGTTTGCAAGGCTGCTTTCGCATTTTTTATAGCAGTGCGCCACGAGAGATTGAGTGCAGCGATGAATCCTGCGGCGATCGAGAACATACCCAGCCGAACAATTGTCTCTACATTAGCGATTTTTAAGGAATAGAACGGCTCAATAAAAAAATAGTTGATTGCCAGCGTGGATAAAATTGTTGCCAGAAACCCAGCCCCGAAACTGCCATACCAGGCACTCACCATCACGGCGATGAAAAACAGGGGCGTCGTGGTTGGGTAGAGCCACGGTAAAAGCGATCGGGTTAGCGCCAGTGCCACAGCCACGGAGAGGATCGCCACACCATAGGGAAGTAGTCGAATATCTCTGAAAATGCTGTTGATTCCCTCTAAACTCACCGTTTGTACTCCTTATCCGAAAAATATCTTGCTCGCTGTGCCTTACAGCAGTCGCCAAGCGTTGCATCTGGCGAATTACCTAACTCATCCAGCAATATCTAAATTTGCTTGAGTGCCAAGCCAGAAGGCGTAGCCTGT
This sequence comes from Microcoleus sp. D3_18a_C4, assembly GCF_036702415.1. Lineage (NCBI taxonomy): Bacteria > Bacillati > Cyanobacteriota > Cyanophyceae > Oscillatoriales > Microcoleaceae > Microcoleus > Microcoleus sp. D3_18a_C4. Next base: position 33,818 of record NZ_JAUBTI010000058.1, read on the forward strand.
CAATTTTCCCAACGATTAATCGTGGGAAAGGTCATCCCTAATTTATCCGCCAACTTTTTCTGATACAGCTTCAGCGCTTGCCGCTGTTCTCGCACCCAATTACCGATCGCTGGTTTTTGAGCCCTAAGCCGTTCTATTTTGAGAAGCCCCAGAAGTAACAGATATAAAGCTGTTTATATTTTACAGCTTTTACAGATTCCAGAGGTCAATCTTAAATCTAAAATAGACTAAGTTGCTTTAAATTCCTTTAAGGAGCGATCGCCAATCCCGACAGCGTTTCAGGTAAATGCGAGCTACCTGATCGCTCGGATTTGTTCGCAAACACTCTTCAAATAATTTTCCCGCTTCTCGGAATTCCTTGCGATCGCACAGTAACATAGCTTCATTATATACAGGCAAATTTGCTAGCTTTGCCGACATAATTTCCGGCATATCTGCATCAAATACTTCATAGACTACGACATATTGAGATTTTCCTTTAACCTGTACTTTATCCACAATCCTAATAGCATAATCCTTCGGATTTCGCAACCGTTCTAAAGTCTGCTGAGAAATTAACAGAGGTACGCCGTAATCTTTGGTCAATCCTTCAATGCGAGATGCTAAATTAACAGCATCGCTAATCACAGTGCTGTCCATGCGGCTTTTCCCCCCGACTGTCCCCAGCATCAAAGAACCCGAATTGATGCCAATGCCAATTCGGATCGGGACGTAGCCGACCTCTAGACGGTATTCGTTGTAATTTTTGAGGGTATTTAGCATTGCAATACCCGCTTTCACTGCATCATCTGCAAAGTCACTAAACAAAGCCATAATTGCATCGCCGATGTATTTGTCAATAAACCCGTTATTCCTAGTAATTGCCGGCTCCATCCGCGAAAGGTAAGCATTGATAAATTTAAAATTTTCTTGGGGAGTCATAGTTTCGGAAAGCGTCGTGAAGTCGCGAATATCAGAAAACAGCACGGACATTTCCTGCTGCACTTGGTCGCCTAAATGGACATCTATAATACTTTCATATCCCAACAAATTTAGAAATTGGTGAGGCACAAATCTACCGTAGGCATCAGTTAAGTCTGATTCGGCATCCAGGGATTTTTCTAAATTTTTGTTGAGGTCAAATAGTTTCTTAATAAATAACTGGCGATCGGCTTCAGCTTCTTTGCGTTCCGTGACATCTTGAAAAACTGCGATCGCAAAAGCAACTTTGCCACCATCGTCAAAAATTGGCCTTCCCCAAATTTCTAGGGGAACTTTCTTGTCGGTTCGATGAATTTCCAGATCGTCAGCAGTCGCGTTTTCGCCCCTCAAAGCTCGGACGATGGGCAAATTCTCGAAAGGGTAAATAGTCTCAGTTCCCGCCATATAAATTTGATAACTTTCTGACAAATCCTCAACAGAATTTAAGGGCAAAACTCCTTGACCGAGTAACTGGTGTCCGGCGTGATTTACGTAGTAAGGTTTGCCTTGAGAATCGAGCACTACCACGCCTACCGGAATCGCTTCTAGAAATTGAGCCAGCTTGATTTCGCCTTCGCGCACCGCCTCGAATGCGCGAGATCGCAACTCAGTTTCAACCGTATCGGAATGTTCAGCAGTAGTTTCCAGCAAGATTTCCAGATCGGCTTTTTCCTCCTTCAAGTCTTCCACTTGCTGGCGCAATTTTTCTATCTCTAAAAGTAGCTGTTCTCTAGATGGTTGTTCTTCCAGCATAACTCTAGAATTTGCGCCTCGACTAACAAAAAATTGCTCAATAGCTCGCACCCAAAAAGTAAGCGTGTTTCTATAGAAATTCCAACTCTAAACCAGGCATCAGGCGCTGGAAATTCCTCAAAGATTTACCTTGCCAAGCTATGCTTTGAGAGCCCTGCACCGCCATTTGCACCCTGGCTGTTTTGCGGATCTCGATAATAAACTTCGATAGCATATTGATGCCAGAACTGTTCAAAAATTCTAACTGCTGCAAATTGAGGGTAATTTTCGTCGGTTCCAAGTCGGCAACCTGGGCCAGCAACTGCGCTATCGGCGCGTACTCTGCAGGCCCGCTCAGCCTTAGAGATCCAATCAAACTCACGGTTGCCGTTGCTGGATCGTAACATATCTGGTAATCTTCTGTATTAATTTCCATAGCCACAAAAAAAAGTCCCTTAATATTATCGATCGCTAGCGTTGCTTATACTGTTAATTGCACCATCGTTGTCACCGCAATTACTTCCGGGTCTTGGTGCACGGTCTGGAATTTCCAGCCAAGTTTGGCGGTATAATCGGTGAGCATGGTCAACAAACCCAATCCAGAATTGGTACAGTTGTCGTCAGCAGCATTTTTTTCCAACCGCTGAATGTAAAGTTCGCTTGGCTCCGAGGCCAGCAACTCCTGAATATAAGCCTGAAACTTGTCCACAGCTTGCGGAGAGATGCTGTTAGCAACTGAGACAATCACTCCGTCGCTCTCTAATTGCACTTTAATATCGATCGGGTACTCTGAGGTTTCATCATTAAACTTCATGGCATTTTCCAATAACTCGTTGGCAATGTAGCTAACAGCGCTTTTTATTTCAGCTTGTCTTTCAATTGTCGAGGGTTCATCTTGGTTGCCCGGAAAAAAAGTCGTCAGGTAGTCAGCCAGAAAATCCGCCGACAAACCGTTGTTCCGCCACCGCTGCTTGAGAGGGACCGAACTCGGAGAAAATCCAATTATTAAGTATTCTTGGCTACCTGCCTGCTCAATAAAATCGCCTAAAATCTGAATCATACCGATGTGAGAGCTAAAGTTTGAGATGAGGGGCATCACTGAATATATTTTAAACTTTAGAAGGGATATCCAAGTAGTTATTTTTGTTTGAGTACCAACAATGTGATGTCATCAAAAACTTTTTGTTCGCCGATGTGCGATCGCACGTCCTTAATTACAGCGTGCCTGATTTCGGCCGCCGAACGCTGCCAATTAATCTCTATTACCTCAATTAACCTATCTAAACCATAAAGCACTTTATCCATATTTTTAGCTTCCGTAATCCCGTCAGTGTACAGCACAACCACATCTCCTGAACGCAAATGCACAATTTTCTCAGCAACAAATTCAGCAATATCTACATCCAGCCCGATCGGGAAACCCAAATCGATCGTATCAAACCGCTCGACAGAACCGTTACACCGCACAACAATCATTTCTTCGTGCTGGCCGCTCAGCTTCAGCATCCCCTCCTCATAGTCTAGCAAAGCAAGGCTGGCGTTTTTATCGCATTTCATCCGCTGCACGTTATCGTAAATTACACTGTTAATAGCACTTAAAAATCTTACTGGATCTGGTTCATTGTAGGCGAGCAAGGTTCGCACTGCCGTTTGAACCATAATCATTAAAACGCCGCTCTCCAATCCGTGTCCCGTCACATCCCCAATGCCGATTTTTACTCTACCTTGGTGCTGGAGTACGTCGTAATAGTCGCCGCCTACTTCCTCAGCAGCCTCCATAAATCCCGCAATATCTAAGCCGATAACTTCGTTGAGCTCTCGGTCTTTCGGCAGCAGCATCTGCTGAATCTTGCGAGTAACGTCTAGTTCGGCGCTCATTCGCATATTTTCAGCTTTTAGGCGATCGTTGAGAACAGTAATTTTGTGATTTGCACCAACTAAGGCATCGGCAATCTTGTTAAACGCACCCACAACTTGCCCGAGTTCATCTCTGTTATCCAAAATAATTTTGTGATCGAGATTGCCGCTTGCCATCTTTTTTGCAGCTTCGTCAAGGACAAATACCGTTTGCATAACGCTTCTGTAAAAACTTACAAATAAATAAATAACTAGGGCTAAGGTTATTAACACAACCAGAGAAATTATGCGTTTCTTGGCAACAAAACTATCAATACGTTTTTGCAGCAGAAAGTCTAATTCATTGATAGTTGCGTCCCACAGTTCAAAACTCGAATTCAGAGAGCGATCGCTGCCATCGAGATAGGCATAATATTCCACTAAGGCTGTGGGATAAATCAGTTTATCTATTTGCACAGTTAGTTGCTCTACTACGGAGTTGAATTGGGTCACATTCTCGCTTAATTTCTGTCGCAGATTACCGTGAGGATTATTGCTATATCCTACCTCCATATTGATTGCTACATCCTGATTAAGTTCTCTCAACTTGCCTGCCCAAGTAATCAGTTTCGCTCTTTCTTTAGGTGTGGCATGGGAACGCAAGCTGTTTTTTTGAGAAATAAGCCTAATCTCTGACAAGATTTTTTGCATCTCTGGAAGCTTCAGTAAGGTAGCATCCATCAAATAATAGGTATCTAGATCGGGGTCTAAAATTAGATTAGAAGTATCGCCGACGCGAGCGCTCAGTCTATTAATGTCGGCAGCTAAACGTTGATATACCAAATCGCAAGTTTCTACATTCCACTGGCTGCGGCGAAGTTTCAAGTTTTGCCAATCTTGATAAAGATTATTAAATTTTTCACTGGATATTAATATGTTTCCAAGCTGGCTATCTGTATTAGCCAGGGATTGAAAGTTCGCATCCATCTTAGCTTCTAAATCGGCTCTCGTATCGGGCAGGCTTAAATTTGTATTTAAAGGCTGATAATTTAAGAGTTGAAGTTTAGGTATGTATTCCCTCAACTGGCGCAGTGGGCGCAGGTATTGATTACCGTAGATTTCTTTTTGGGCAAAATCAACCCGGCTGTTAATTTCGGAAATCAGCAGGTGCATGACCAAGGTTAACGGTATTGCAAATAGAAAACCGATTAAGATAAATTTTTGAGGATAGCTCAGCCGATTCATTAAATGGATTCCCAGAGATTTTGTGTTCATAATCTATAGATTTCAACAATATTCTACTAAAAAAGTAGCGATCGCTACTAAAGTAGTTTCGGGGACGATCGCTCTAGAAAACCACAAGGCTAATATAATTAATCAGCGATAGCTGATTTAATTTCTAATGCGTTTTCCTCCTGTTGCAACCAATTTTGAGGCATCCCTGTGAGATCCTTGGCTCAGCTCGCTTCCCCCAGTCTAAAACACGTTTAGCAGTTTTGGGACGCAGAATAGTAATTTGTACTGAGATTCGGGGGCAAGATGAGAGGCTTTTAAGAATATTTACTTAAGCATAAATTTTTCTTAATACCCGGAGACAAAAAGTAAAAATTAAGTAATAACTGGGTAGTGCAAGTTTCCTGAAACACAACTGCAGGCAGCGAGTAGGAAATACTTGCGCCGCACGCACCAGCAGTCAAGTCGGTTCTGCACAAAGGAACCAATAGCACCAGCAATAGTGTCTAAGTAAGTATCTGCAGTTGAGTGTTCAGGAGCGATCGCGCATTGTGTAAAGTGAGGCAGAGGGCGTATGATGAAAAGAATCTCCACAAATAAATTTCAAAAAAATAAAAACCGAGACCAAAAGCAGCCCAATCCTGTAATCTTGGCTTTGGTGCTGACAGGAATTCTGGTATGGGAAATGTATCCGGCGCTAAGACACACCGCTGCGGCTAACGCGGGCGCTCTCAAAGATTCCCTTGCCCAGTTGGAAAGCCAACCGCCGCAAACCGCGCAGCAATTTTCCTCAGCAGCGGTGCCCCAAAAAATCAGCTATTCGGTATTGGCACTAAATACTCTCATTTCCGAACCGGGAAATTTGGCGGAGACGACTCCCCCAAATCCCCCGAACAAATTGCCCGCAACCGTAGCAGCAGCAGTTCGCCGAGAGTTGTCGGACTCCACTGGCATTGCTGCTGACAAGTTGAAAGTAACGGAATCAAGCGGACAAAGTTGGCCGAATACTTGTTTAGGACTCTCGAAAGCGGATGAAATTTGCGGTCAAATGATTGTCGAAGGTTGGCGGGTTGTGGTTTCTGATGGTAGGCAAACTTGGGTTTACCGCACTAATGCTAGGGGAAATATCTTGCGTTTGGAAAAAAAGTTAGCTAGGTAAATGTACCCTGTGAAATGAAATATATGTTTCCTTTTGGAACAGGCAAGATGCCTGTTCCACAAAGAGTGAGTTTTTTTGTAGGTGGGGATCACAAACAGGCAAGATGCCTGTTCCACAAAGAGTGAATTTTCTTGTGGGAGGTTTCTTGTGGGCTTCTGGGCACAGGCAAGATGCCTGTTCCACAAAGAGTGAGTTTTTTTGTGGGTGGTTTCTTGTGGGCTTCTGGGCACAGGCAAGATGCCTGTTCCACAAAGAGTGAGTTTTTTTGTGGGTGGTTTCTTGT
>NZ_JAUBTI010000058.1:40120-43256 GCF_036702415.1 Microcoleus sp. D3_18a_C4
GGGGAGTAGGGGTGGGGCTTCTAGCCCGCCCCTTGCTTTAATTTGGCAGTGGGTTTCTTTCGATGATGCCGCCGCCCAATAGCATATCGCCGTCATACCAGACAGCCGCTTGTCCGGGGGTAATGCTCAACTGCGGTTCGTCAAAAATCAACTTAACTCTTGTACCGCCGACTTTTTCCTCTGGTTGGGAGGATTCTACAGGAATAATTGTAGCCGGGACGGGTTGCGATCGATATCGAATCTGTACCTGAGCCCGAATCGGAGCCATCGGCGCAGCCACAGAAACCCAATTCACTTTCTGGACTGTACATTCAGATTCTACTGCCAACTGTCGATCGCCCACAATTACCCGATTGCCAGCAGCATCGAGTTCAATCACGTACAGCGGTTCCGGTGCAGCAATCCCCAGTCCCTTCCGCTGGCCGATGGTGTAGTGGTGCACACCGTCATGCTGTCCGAGCACCCGCCCTGACTTGTCCACAATGTCACCCTTTTGCGGCGCAATGTACTTATCCAGAAAAGCCCGCATCGAACCGTTACTTTCCACCAAGCACAAATCCTGACTTTCCGGCTTATCAGCAGTTGTCAAGCCAAATTCCGCCGCAATTCTGCGAGTTTCTGTCTTGGTAATTTCCCCCAAAGGAAATTCCGTACCCGCCAACAAATCCTGTGTTAGATCGTACAAGAAATAAGACTGATCTTTCGCAGGGTCGATCGCCCGCAGCAACTGATAGCGACCCGTAGCAGCATCGTAAGTAATCCGAGCGTAGTGCCCTGTAGCGATTTTTTCAATTCCGAGTTCTTCGCGAGCATACTTAAGCATCGGCCCGAACTTCACAGTTTTATTGCACTGCGAACAAGGCAGAGGCGTAATTCCTGCACTGTAACCCTCCACCAAATAATCGACAATACTTGCCTGAAAGACATCGCGGCTGTCAACAATGTGGTGGGGAACGCCCAAATCTTCGCAAATTTTAGCGGCATCGACCATTCCCTCAGAGCAGCACTGACCTTTGCCCTTCATCAACCACAGCGTTAAACCCACCACTTCATATCCTTGATGGTGTAAAATTGCGGCTGCTGCGGAACTATCGACCCCGCCGGAGAGGCCTACAACAATCTTGTTCATGATTCTGAGAGAAATTGCTATTTTACTGTTACTTTGTTCGATCGAGCTAATTTATTATACCACAAGTATACTACAACTTGCCACTGCTGCTGTTAGCTGAAATTTTAGCATTAATATGACCATTCAAAAATTTGTTGTCACCGCCGACCAAATGCGGCAAATAGAAACGAGAATCTTTGCTGCTGGAATGCCAGTCGCAGCTTTAATGGAAAAAGTCGCGGGACTTATTGCTAGACGCATTCAGGAGCTTTTGAAGGAGGAAGGAAGTTCGGCAACTAGCAGTGTACGGGATTTAACGGATATAAGGAAAAGCCAAGAAGGGAAAAATCTTGTTAATTCTCAATTGCCAGTTATCGGCGTATTGGTTGGGCCGGGACACAACGGCGGCGATGCTTTGGTTGTTGCCCGCGAATTGCACTTTCAAGGATTCCAAGTAGTTATTTACTGCCCGTTTTCTAAACTAAAAGAACTAACAAAAAGTCACGCTGATTATGCGCGTTCTTTAAATATTCCATTTGTTGACACAATTGAAAATCTGAAAAACTGCGATTGCCTCGTAGATGGTTTATTTGGCTTTGGATTAGAACGAGAAATTACTAACGCCACAGCCGCCGCTATTGACGAAATAAATAATTTAAATATCCCCCTTTTAAGTATAGACATTCCATCGGGAATTCATACAGATACCGGAGAAGTTTTGGGAACGGCAATTAGGGCAAAACATACATTATGTTTGGGTTTGTGGAAAAGGGCATTTCTGCAAGATAGAGCGTTAGAATATATCGGCAGTTCAGAATTAATTGATTTTGATATTCCCGCAGCAGATATTGCAGCAATATTGGGCGAAAAGCCAGCAATACAACGCATTACAAAAGCCTCGGCAACTCAGCATTTGCCGTTACCCCGATCGCCAATTTCGCACAAATACACCAACGGTCACTTACTAATTATTGCAGGTTCCCGGCGCTACAGCGGAGCCGCAATTTTGGCAGCATTGGGAGCAAGAGCTAGCGGCATCGGAATGCTGTCAATTGCTGTTCCTGAGTCGATTAAATCGATGTTGAGCAGCCAGTTACCAGAGGCATTAGTTATAGGATGTCCTGAAACCCAAAGCGGTGCAATTAGCGAGTTACCAGTAGCAATTGATTTGAGCCTCTATGATGCGATCGCCGCAGGCCCAGGTCTGACATTGGAAGCCGCAATAGCTGTAGAATCTGTACTGGAGAGCGATCGACCTCTGGTGTTAGATGCTGACGGTTTAAATATCCTCGCTCAACTCGGCACAGTCCCGATTTTGTCCGAACGCTGTGCACTGACAATTATCACGCCTCATCCGGGCGAATTCAAGCGTTTATTTCCCGAATTAGCCGACCAAACCGGCGACGATCGAATTGCCGCCACTCAAGCAGCGGCTGAGCTTTGTGGCGCAACGATATTGCTCAAAGGAGCCAGAGTGTGCATAAGTTGGAAGGATGAGGGCGATTCCCTACGGGATAGCTACGCTTCACGTACCATCACCTACCTCAATCCCGAAAGCACCCCAGCCCTCGCCAGAGGTGGCAGCGGCGACGTTCTCACAGGCTTGTTAGGGGGACTATTAGCAAGTGCGATCGCCCGCAAATCCCCCCCCAAATCAGTTGCTGCAACAGCAGCTTGGTGGCACGCTCAAGCCGGAATCATGGCTGCCAAAGAACGGACGGAATTAGGAGTAGATGCCTTTACTTTGACACAGTATTTAATTCCAGCTTTGCGAGAGTTTTCTTAGCAAACAATCAACATGAGTTGGTAGAGTGCGTACCCCGCATCTTTGTATTGGGTAGGTGTGCACCGCGCACCTTAGCCCTTGGTTTGTATTGACAACGGAAGTCCTCATAAAGATATTACAACTTATATTCATTAGGAATGAGAATTAAATAACTTCCACAAGTGTGTGGGATGGGCGTCCCGCCCGTCCTTTTTGGACGGGCGGGACGCCCATCCCACAATAACAATTAAAATTGTAAGTTA